>JBCBQE010000011.1:0-24252 GCA_039820385.1 Cyanobacteria bacterium J06635_10 | reverse complement strand
ACCGATTGGGTTAATTCGGATTAGTTGGAAACTATGTTGATTTGCTTGTCGATTCAAATTTCATTGAAGCCCCCACCGATTGGGTTAATTCGGATTAGTTGGAAACATCATTAAACAAAACGTAAGCTCTTTCCCCTTGCCCCACCGATTGGGTTAATTCGGATTAGTTGGAAACCTCTGACTTAGTCTTTAAAGTCGGGGTCGCTAACCCCCACCGATTGGGTTAATTCGGATTAGTTGGAAACTTTGTGCCAGGATGCTTTAATGTAAGCAGCCTTTTCCCCACCGATTGGGTTAATTCGGATTAGTTGGAAACTCGGGTGTAGTACTGCTAAGAAAAGTGTTACTATATCCCCCACCGATTGGGTTAATTCGGATTAGTTGGAAACATTTTCTGGTGCAGGAGATAGGAGTTTATCAAAATCCCCCACCGATTGGGTTAATTCGGATTAGTTGGAAACGTATGGAAACAGGTGATTGGAGAAATACTGGGAAACCCCCACCGATTGGGTTAATTCGGATTAGTTGGAAACTGTATGAGCTACTCCTGTCAAACCAACTAAACTAGCTACCCCACCGATTGGGTTAATTCGGATTAGTTGGAAACTCTTTATTCTTAGCCGTTTGCTCTAGCTAGTTTGGACCCCACCGATTGGGTTAATTCGGATTAGTTGGAAACTTACTAGGCTGATCCATAGCAACTAGAGTATCAATCCCCACCGATTGGGTTAATTCGGATTAGTTGGAAACTTTTAGAAGCTTTTTTATCTTCTAAAAAGTCTACCCCACCGATTGGGTTAATTCGGATTAGTTGGAAACTTTGGGCCCCCGTTTATGGCAAAATTTACTCCACCCCACCGATTGGGTTAATTCGGATTAGTTGGAAACCTTACGGCTTCTGATCTTAGATTGGTATCGTTGAAACCCCACCGATTGGGTTAATTCGGATTAGTTGGAAACTTAAATCCTGCCAGACTTATCAGGTCCTGCGGGTCCCCACCGATTGGGTTAATTCGGATTAGTTGGAAACAAGTAGTTACACCTAGAGTATAACTACCATCACCCCCCACCGATTGGGTTAATTCGGATTAGTTGGAAACGCTAAGGTGTATATTATACCGAACCAGATTTTTATCCCCCACCGATTGGGTTAATTCGGATTAGTTGGAAACTCTATAAGGGACCCTCCTTATTAGATAATCACCCCCACCGATTGGGTTAATTCGGATTAGTTGGAAACGATGCTAGAGATGTTAGTGACGGTGTTTATTATGCCCCACCGATTGGGTTAATTCGGATTAGTTGGAAACATGGTGTTTCCAGCTAGGTCAGTAATTTCATTAGCCCCACCGATTGGGTTAATTCGGATTAGTTGGAAACTTTCTATCTACCGCTCTGATCACTTGTTTAGAGTTTACCCCACCGATTGGGTTAATTCGGATTAGTTGGAAACTTGGTATGGAAGCTGAGTATCACTAGTGACGACCCCCACCGATTGGGTTAATTCGGATTAGTTGGAAACTTAACTCCGTCTTTTTGTTCAGTTATTACTTTCATTCCCCACCGATTGGGTTAATTCGGATTAGTTGGAAACAATGTTGCAGTCTCTTTCAACACCTGCTGAGTCTATGCCCCCACCGATTGGGTTAATTCGGATTAGTTGGAAACCCTCTGTATTCAACCTCAAATTTTGGATCATCACCCCCACCGATTGGGTTAATTCGGATTAGTTGGAAACTTGACGCATGGGGGTCATTCATTACGTTGTTGTACCCCACCGATTGGGTTAATTCGGATTAGTTGGAAACATTTAACCTTTTCCTGTGAATTTTTGTATATTCTACCCCACCGATTGGGTTAATTCGGATTAGTTGGAAACTTAATAACAAAAGCGGTTATATTGCTTTTTGCTTCCCCCACCGATTGGGTTAATTCGGATTAGTTGGAAACCAAAACTCTCTCATTAAATCATCTGGCGCGTTTTTCCCCACCGATTGGGTTAATTCGGATTAGTTGGAAACGTTAGTTTCCAACACAGCATGATGTTTCATATCAAGGACCCCACCGATTGGGTTAATTCGGATTAGTTGGAAACTTTCACTTCACTAACGTTAACCACATTAGCAGCCACCCCCACCGATTGGGTTAATTCGGATTAGTTGGAAACAATTGCTCTGAGCTGAGGGAGCAGCCAACTGTATGTTCCCCCACCGATTGGGTTAATTCGGATTAGTTGGAAACGTTTAGACCAACACCGATAGCTACCGCGCCTTCAGCCCCACCGATTGGGTTAATTCGGATTAGTTGGAAACATGACGGGTGAATTTAGTAAGATGATTAATAAAGAAGTACCCCACCGATTGGGTTAATTCGGATTAGTTGGAAACATTAGCAGTGAAAAACATAAGGTTTACAATAAGGCCCCCACCGATTGGGTTAATTCGGATTAGTTGGAAACGTTTAGCTCCTTCTTTTAGAAAAAGCTTACGGCCCCCCACCGATTGGGTTAATTCGGATTAGTTGGAAACCATGTAAATAAAGAACTGAACAGAAATTCTCGCCTCCCCACCGATTGGGTTAATTCGGATTAGTTGGAAACCTTCTTGTCATCATATCGAGAGGTATAAGCGACTGCTTCCCCACCGATTGGGTTAATTCGGATTAGTTGGAAACATTGTACCAACCTTCTGGGAGAAAACCTATATTACCCCCCACCGATTGGGTTAATTCGGATTAGTTGGAAACATTGTAACTCGCAACGTCTTCGCTTATTTGAGGAGTCCCCACCGATTGGGTTAATTCGGATTAGTTGGAAACACAAAAATGGAGCAATAAGGAGAATGTGGCTCAGCCCCACCGATTGGGTTAATTCGGATTAGTTGGAAACTTTCTGTCCGTTTATTTGCTGGTTGATATTATCGCAATCCCCACCGATTGGGTTAATTCGGATTAGTTGGAAACGCTTTTTTGCCGAGAGCGTCATCCAGGTTAATCGCACCCCACCGATTGGGTTAATTCGGATTAGTTGGAAACGTAATATTGGTAGTACAAGCAGTCAATATGGCAACAGGCCCCACCGATTGGGTTAATTCGGATTAGTTGGAAACGTTGAGTTCGACCAACAATGAAAGAAGCTGCCTTTCCCCACCGATTGGGTTAATTCGGATTAGTTGGAAACCTCCAGTCACTGCGCCTTGCAAGGTATATGTACTACCCCACCGATTGGGTTAATTCGGATTAGTTGGAAACGCAAGGGCAGTTATAAGTAAAGCTGTTGCAAAAGCAACCCCACCGATTGGGTTAATTCGGATTAGTTGGAAACACCAAAGTTAGCAGCAGCATAAATACTCGTGAAGTTCCCCACCGATTGGGTTAATTCGGATTAGTTGGAAACATTGCGAAGCTTGTTCATAAAAGCTCCATTATCTTCCCCACCGATTGGGTTAATTCGGATTAGTTGGAAACTTAGCAGATGAAATCTGTAAAGCTAATCCAGAAACACCCCACCGATTGGGTTAATTCGGATTAGTTGGAAACCTTTACTATCTCCTTTAAAATAGGTGATGTTGTAATCCCCCACCGATTGGGTTAATTCGGATTAGTTGGAAACCCTACTGTGCCGTTTCCGCAGTTGACAAATCCGCTATCCCCACCGATTGGGTTAATTCGGATTAGTTGGAAACATTGTGTCTGATTTACACTTTGCCTTCATGTTGCCCCCCACCGATTGGGTTAATTCGGATTAGTTGGAAACTTGTCAGGATTACTTGTGTTTGTGCAACTTGTGATTCCCCACCGATTGGGTTAATTCGGATTAGTTGGAAACACTCAACCCACGATTGAGTAGAAAGGTCTACTTCATCCCCACCGATTGGGTTAATTCGGATTAGTTGGAAACGACTAGATTGGGAAATTTTCAGAGCAGTGCCAGAAGTGCCCCACCGATTGGGTTAATTCGGATTAGTTGGAAACACAATGATAGCCCAGAATTGTTGACTCTGATATGCCCCACCGATTGGGTTAATTCGGATTAGTTGGAAACAACTCCAATAAGCGCTACATGATGCAGACACACAGACCCCACCGATTGGGTTAATTCGGATTAGTTGGAAACTCTGGATGCTTCGGATGTGGCTATATCGACCCAGAGCCCCACCGATTGGGTTAATTCGGATTAGTTGGAAACCTTTAAGGCTTCTAAAGGAGTTCTATAGTTTAAACCCCCACCGATTGGGTTAATTCGGATTAGTTGGAAACTTTTTGAGAATAAATTTAATTTAACTTTTAACCTGTGCCCCACCGATTGGGTTAATTCGGATTAGTTGGAAACCATAATTCTTAGGGTGCCCACAGGGCATAAATGTCCCCACCGATTGGGTTAATTCGGATTAGTTGGAAACACTTATTTTCGTCTGTGTCAGTGCTAGCGTACACCTCCCCCACCGATTGGGTTAATTCGGATTAGTTGGAAACATGTGAAAGAGTTCACTTTTAACACGACGCTCCTCCCCACCGATTGGGTTAATTCGGATTAGTTGGAAACACTATTGTAATCTTTAGCTATTTTTAGCCAATGACGACCCCACCGATTGGGTTAATTCGGATTAGTTGGAAACTCTGGTACAGGACTTCCTTCCTCACTTGGAAGACTACCCCACCGATTGGGTTAATTCGGATTAGTTGGAAACAAAGAACCTAACCTGTTTAATTTAGGGAAGAGGTTTCCCCACCGATTGGGTTAATTCGGATTAGTTGGAAACTCGGCACCATCATTCGACTCCGGAAGATCTTCCTCCCCACCGATTGGGTTAATTCGGATTAGTTGGAAACCAATACCATCAGTATGCTGAGGGTCTATGTTTTCCCCCACCGATTGGGTTAATTCGGATTAGTTGGAAACTATGATTCTTGTTTGTTTCTCCATAATTTTTTCTATCCCCACCGATTGGGTTAATTCGGATTAGTTGGAAACCCAATCATTCCTTTGACTATCATTCAAAAGGTATGAGTCCCCACCGATTGGGTTAATTCGGATTAGTTGGAAACACTAGTCTAACTCCAACTATTACTCCTAATAAAACCCCACCGATTGGGTTAATTCGGATTAGTTGGAAACATTGTTTTCTACGATATCCATAACAAAGTTTTCACTCCCCACCGATTGGGTTAATTCGGATTAGTTGGAAACCTTCTTCCGTAAACTGTGGAAGTGGTGTTTGTCCTCCCCCACCGATTGGGTTAATTCGGATTAGTTGGAAACGAAAGAGCAATATTCTTTTCTCGGTCGTTGGTAGGCCCCACCGATTGGGTTAATTCGGATTAGTTGGAAACGCATTGGATGCTTGGTTGTAAGCGGTTGCATCCCCCCCCCACCGATTGGGTTAATTCGGATTAGTTGGAAACTCGATGTCAGAAAGAACCTGTTCTGTATCCCCCTTCCCCACCGATTGGGTTAATTCGGATTAGTTGGAAACCAACACCAATTCCGACTTCAGTATTTTGGCTTTGGTGCCCCACCGATTGGGTTAATTAGGATTGGTTGGAAATAATAGGTTGTGTACGTCGGATCGGTTGTCGCTTTGCCGACAAAATGATAGTAAGGTGGAAGCAGTTGATGGCAGTAAAATTATCTTAAAGGCTGATTAATACGTTGTGTAGAAAATATAATTTGTATCCCTAATACAGTAAAGCAGAAATTTGGCAACCATTCCCAATAGTTAAAATCCTTATCCTAAAAGACTTTTTAATTTTGAATTCCGCGCAACGATATTAGTGGAAGGAGTTGATGGCAGTAAGTATAAATATAGAAGCACAAACGTGGCAGTGAGTTGACTGTATATTTTTAAACATCTGGGATGCTCTCATTTAAAAAGCCTGCCATTTAAATTGGTAGGCTTTTAACATTAATATCGAATAACAATCAAGCTGTCATTAATTTGGATAACTAATAATTCCGATAAAAACCCTTAACCATAGAAACACTCCAATTAACCACAAACTCACCCATACATCCATAGCCAAACTGTTTTCTCATTTCCATAGTTAATTCATTAATAAAAACATCTCTCGCAACACCTCCTAAATCATTCCCTTGAAGCATTGAGGAAATACCTGTAATCACTGTAGATGTTTTATCGTTAAAATTTTGCTGTTGATTGCAGAAGGGAGTCTGAGCTAATGCAATCAAAAATTTAGTCGCAGGATTTACATAGTTAGCATAAAGTTGGTATCGAGATGTTTGGGAACCATGATTAAACACTTTAATATAAGCGTATCTATCTCTTCCAACAGGTTGGGTAAAAACTAACTCCGTGCTTGTCCCATAACTCTTTCTTTCAGTTAATAATTTTCCACTGTTGGAGTCGTACACCTCAATATCAAAATCTGAGCGACGGCTATGATTTTTGAGAGTGAAAACCCCAAAAGTATTAGCAGGGATTTTATATTGATAGCGTGCAATTCCTTTTGAGTTTAGCCTTTGATGGTAGTATGTATCGTCTTGATGCTTGAACCTAATAACCTGCTGAGAATTAGCGACACCTTGAGAAACAGTCCATAAAGCGAGTGCTGCGATACCTGTAATTAATTTATTCATTTTACTATTTCTCTTTTTCCCTTTTTGGTTAGACAAAGCAAGCATTATTTTCCAATTCAGAATTATCCAAGCAATAAATTTTCCAGAAAATTTAAATCGGGATTCAAACCTTGATTTAACTGTTCTCTAATATTTTCAATTAATGAAAGTTGTTTATCGATATGTGTAATTAAACGACTACCATTTAAAGCATGAACCCGTAAAAATGTATCGATGATGTCACCAAAAATAGGAAATATTCCTACTACTATATCGATAACAGTAAGAGCAATAATCATTAATTTGTCTTCATTATCCGCTCGTACTTTATAAGATTGCATTAGTAACCAGATACCCATTGCTCCTGTATAAATTCCACCGACTCCAGGAATCATTCCAATAAGAGCATCAAGCCCAACTTGGTCAAATAGCAAACCCTCAGATACTTTGATAAATTTTTGAATTTCGTTTTTAGTCTGGATTAAATTTGCTTCGTGAGCTTGAATTCTAATAGGTAGGGATTGTTGCATATCCATAAGAGTAAGTTTTTCATGTTTTATTGATTTCATTTACTTACTTTAATCAGCCATTGGAAATAACGTTTTCCATTTATTAAAAAGAAACGGTTGAACCTCACCCTCGCTTTTTGCTATGTAAAAATCTTTCTCTCTCCTTATCATCGGAGAGAGATGTCTGTTAGGGAAGCGTGTCCGGAGGACATAACACAGGTCTCCGGTTTTTCTTTTAACGACATAAATTTCAAAGGAAAGAGCCTATTCCATCAATAGGTTTTAATTGTAGTCAAGAAAACAAAAAAACGTAGAGGAATGGTAAAAAGGAATGGGAAATCTTCATCGAGTCATGATTATAGCTGATGGTGACAACGCTTTTATGGCAGCCCAAAGTTTTAATCGTAAAATCAATTGGCATAAAATGCGGGATTATTTAGCTGATGCCAAAGAAGGTAGAGAATTAATTGAAATGGTCATTTATTTTGGTTTACCTCCAGCAAAGGAAAGATTTCAAGAGCAGCGAAAAAGCAAAGAAAAATTTATTTATTGGGCAAAGAGTAACGGATTTTTAATTGTTACAAAAGAAGGTAAAGCCAAAGGAGATGGTTATGAAAATAATGTTGATGTTGTAATGGCAATAGACGCAATGGAATTAGCTTTAGAAATTAGACCAGATATTGTAGTTTTGGTGACGGGTGATTCGGATTTTGCTTATCTAGCAGAAAAGTTGAGAAGAAGGGGAATAAGAGTAGAAGTAGCTTCGGTAGAGCAATCTTTAGGAAGTGAATTAAGAAATTCAGCTAATAGCGTAGTAGATTTAACTGAGGTATTTGATAAATTTGACCCGCATAATTCTAATGATAATTTTTACCGTATTGGTCATGCAAATGTATTTGATTCCTGAATAGATAATATCCAAGCAAATAAAAATAAAAAGGAGTTATTCATGAATACAATCAACGGTAAATTAACAAATCAAAAACTAGACCAATTGGATGAAATGACGCATAATATTGAATATATAAATCGACGTTGCGAGTATCTACAATCTCAATTAACTCACATTAGCAGTCAAGATAAGTTGCAATATTTGCAAAAACTCGAACAGCGAATAGGTTTCTTAGAAAAATTGACATCAAAGCAATCTAAGCAAATATCATTTATTAAGATAAGCAGCATTATCGTATTGCTTTTTGTGTGGTCTATTTGCAGCATGAATAATCAACAAAAAGATGATAATATTCAGCGTCAAAAACAAGTAGAATTAGTTACTCTAAAGTACTCTAATTTTCCCATAATAAATATGCTTCAAGTAAATTAGTCCACCTTACCGTGGACTTTGTTTGTCTAGCCTAAGACTTACAGTCTGAGGGGAATTGTGAATAATTTGAACAAAGCGAGGAAATCAAATGAGAGCGATTGTTAACGGTAAATTAGTTGATTTACCCAAAGGTGCAACTGTTGAAGAGTTAAGAAAAAAACTACCAGAAATTGGTCAAGATGATGTTATGGAAGAAGGATTTGGCGGTACTCGTCCTTTAAAGAATAATGAAGCCTTGAAGGAAGGTTCAAAAGTTTGGACTGTACCCAAAATTGTTAAAGGAAGGAATAAGTAAGAAGTAAGAAGTAATAAGTAATAAGTAGGAATTATGGCAGTTAGAATTAGTCAAGATAAAACGGGATTTCAACCTAGTTCGCGAATTATAGAAGAACTCAAATTGTTAGAAAGAGTTGTCAAAAATATCATTGTTGGTAGTAAGACTGTAGATGATATCAGATATACTGCTGTTTTAATTAAAGGAATGCCTTTATCTTCTAGAAAATTTAAGGTTTCCAACACAGATGTTTTGTTCCTATTACCGTCAGATTATCCACGACTTCCTCCCATTGGTTGTTATCTAAATTATCCCTGGAATACCGTAGGAGAAGGAGACCACCATTTTACCAGGCAAAGTTATTACGGTGCTCCATTTTTAAGCGAACAAGGATGGTATTGGTATTGCGTGGGATTAGGGGGAGGATTCAATCATGATGTCTGGTTAAATTCTTGGCGACCTAGTAATAATGCTGAAAACGGTCATAATTTAGCGACATTATTTGTAACTGCTCGTCATGCGATTAATAGTGACGATTAAATAAGTAAGAAGTAAGAAGTAGGATATTTATTTTTGTAGGGTGTGTGACGGTTACGATGATTTATCGCTCATAACGTGCAGAATTTGAAATTACCGTCACGCACCTTTCAAAGCTCCTAATTTATAACTAATAACTCCTTGCAATAATGACTTTATATCAAAAACCCGGTTTCTTTTCGGTAATGAGCAAGAAGTAATGAGTAGAAACTAACCACCCTCCAACTATCAATTAAAAATTAGCAACTAACCATGAATACTAAAATTTCTCTACATATACCACCAAAAATGTGGTCTGATTTTCAAAAATCTATGCTTGAGTCTCGGATGTTTAATGAAGAGGTAATTGGTTTTTTCTTTTGTCAGCGTCATCAAGTTTCAAAACGCAAAATTCGATATATTCCTAAAAGTTGGGTTGTTCCTACTGCTGAATGCTACGAACATCAATCTACCGACGGATTAATTTTATCACAACGTTTTCATTCCTATCTATTGGAGAATCATCTATTCGCCGGATTAGATTTGGTTCATATTCATACTCATGCTGGTCAGAATATTCCCGATTTTTCATATATTGATGACCGCCATGAATCGGAATATGCCCGGTTTATTGCATCTAATTTTCCTAAAAAACCTCGTTTGATTTCGGGAGTATTTAACGAAAATTTAGAATCTGGTCAATTTCGGATGTGGGATAGAAAGGGACGAGAATTTGAGGAGGTTCACTTTATGAATTCACTGTTTGAATTTTCTAATCCTCAAGATTTGACTGATAATTCAGATTTAATGTTTGCTCGTCAACAAATATTTGGAGAAAATAATCAACAAATTCTCAATCAGTTAAAAGTAGGATTAATTGGTTGCGGTGGAATTGGTTCAATCTTTGTTGAATTATTAAGTCGTTTAGGTGTAAGAAATTGGGTGTTAATCGATCCCGATAAATTAGAGCAAGCCAACCTAAATCGGATGACTGGTGCAACCCAAGAAATGGTGGATCAAAAATGGTATAAAGTACATTATGTCAAGCATTTAATTAAGAAAATTTATGCTCGGGGTTCCCACGTTAAAACCTTACCAATCGCAATCGAAAGTGAATTAGCGCAACAAGAAATAGCCAATTGCGATTTAATTGTCGTCGCTACTGATAATCATCTTTCTCGAAAAACTGCTCAAGAATTAGCGTTGCAGTATATGCGTCCTTTGGCATGCCTGGGGACTCATATCGATGTTAAAGCAGATGGTAAACCGCGAATGTATTGCAGAATAACAATTCCACCGATGGGTGGTGATTGGTGTTTGATGTGCAGTAATGTCATCAATCTACAACGTGCTGCTTTAGAATCAGCTCCATCGTCCATTAATCATATGGCTGCGAATGCGGGTTATCTAGAAGGAGTAAACGATCCATCAGTATTTTGGTTGAACAGTATTTGTGCAAGTACCGCCTCCGGAGTGGTTCACGGTATAGTAAGCGGTTTTATCAATGTAGATTCTGGAATTGATTGGATTTATGAGTTTCCGTCAGGGGAATGGCGCAAGACAGATACCAACTATTTACAGACCCACGACTGTTATTTTTGTGGGTTGAATAGCCCTGAGAATGTAGTTCAACATTCTGATTTTGATGGAGAAGATTTTGATGGAGAAGATTTTGATTTTGTTATTTGCTAACAGGGTTCGCAATAGTTCTTAATATGGAATGCGCGTTTTCCATCTTCATGTCATAGTAAATCCAGTAAGCAAAAGAATTAAGCATTGTATGCAAAGCTACCAAATTAAATTAGAAGGAGATGTATTGCACGTTGGTTTTAATCGTAACCTTCCCGCACAGGGCGATCGCATTGTAAAAGATGCACTGGAAGTAATCACTAAAATGATTGATTCCGGTGAAATATCAGGAGGAAAGCGTATTTTAATTGATGGTCCGCAATCCATTCCTGTTGCTTACGTCCTTTCCCATAAACTCGTACATTTATACGAAGCAGTAGCAGTACTTGACCCAAAACTGGGTAGTAAAATAAATACAGTAGATGGTGCTATAAGACATAAAGCTTATATAGTTACCTCAGTACACGGCTCAACAGAATATAAAGTAGGAGATTTGATTGAAACCCAAGAATCCCAAAAAGAGCGATCGCGAATCAAAGTAGTATTGTGTGGACCACCGCAATCGGGTAAATCATGTTTGCGTGATGGTTTGAAAAGAGCAATTTTAGCCAATGTTAACGCACCTTATCCCTATGTAATCACTGCTTGTCCCGATGGGGAAGGGTCTTGGCATCAGGAAGCTTGCGAGAAAAACGAATCATTAGCATCCGAATATAAACGCAATAACAAGGGAGATGTAACCCCAGAATTTGCCCTCGAAGCTGCACGATGGGTAAAAAGTGCAAATCAGTTAATCAATATTATTGACGTTGGTGGCAGAATTACAAATGAGAATAAGATAATTATGCAGCCAGCAACCCATGCAGTTATTCTATCGGGAGATGTAAGTAAATTTTTAGAATGGGAAGATTTCTGCAAATCTCTTGGGTTAAAAATAGTTGCTAGGATTCACAGTCAGTTGAATGCGATCAATGATGAAGTTTTGTTTAGTAAAAATTGGCTCTCTTATACAAATGAATTGCTAGAAACCTCTTCTATACTTACCGGAAGTGTACATGGTTTGAAGCGAGGGGAAAACTTATCAACTCGTCCGATGGTGAAAGCACTAGCTGATGTGTTGATTCATTTGATTAAGTGTTAAGTCTTAAAAAATACCTAATTTATTCTGTGATAGTCGTGAGAAAGACTATTTTAGTAAATAGTATTTTTTCTGGTTATTCCCATCAATCATGTCTAATTTTTTAGAAATATTAAGATATGCGAAAAATTATTACCACGACAGGAACATCACTTTTAACTAATGCAGCCAGAGCATTGAATAAAAAACCAGTATTAGTTACGGATGAAGAACTACACAATTTTTGGCGACAGGTTGGAACTGAAGCAGCATCAGCTGAAACTAATTCATTAATGAAAATTACGGCTCCAGACGAAGAAATTGTTTTGCTGTATACAAATACAGAAGAAGGGGCAAGATGTGCTTTTGAAATAAAAAGATATTTGCAAAGTCAGAAATGGTCACAGATTCGGTTAAGAATGTTGCCAATAGAAAATAATGAAGCTCAATTTGAGAGGCACGGTTTACGAGAGTTGGTAAATATTTTAGTTGATGAAATTAATAAAGGGCAGCGTGAAAATCGGGAAGTAATTATTAACGCAACGGGAGGATTTAAAGCTGAAATAGCTTATACAACAATGGTCGGAATGATTTTTGAGATACCGATTAAATACATTTATCAGCATTTTCGGGAACCCATTACTTTTCCGGCATTACCAGTTAGTTGGAATATTGACCTGTTATTAGAATACGATAGTTTTTTTGAATGGTTAGATGAAGAACCCCGACAAAGACTAGAAGTCGAACAGCGATTGAAAGCTATTGCCGAATTAGAACGCGATCGCATTCTTGCACTGCTGTTAACTCCTGATGAGGAAGAATACATATATTTATCACCAGCAGGGGAAATTTTGTGGCGACGGGTTAATCAACAACGGGAATTAGGGGAATTATTGGAAGAACCGAATGCTTCTCAAGTTATTGAAAAAGATAAAATATCTAATTCCTTGGATGAAGTCAAACATCATTATCCGAAAGATACACTAAAATTTGCTAAAAAAGTAGCTGCATTAGCACCAGTTGAAGAAATTATCGGCGGACATTTTGAAAATACAACAACGCGAAGAGTAAAAAAAGTGTTTGATGATGGTTCGATTAGGGTTTTGTGGACAGATGGAGAAAAAGCGACGAATATAACAATTAGGACTACAGCACGCGGTTTGGCACAAACTTTGAATTTTTGTGATAAATATATTCGTCCTTTATTGGATTCTTAATTTATGGAATTAGATAAAAATATTAACCAATCTTGCTACACAGTAATGACTTATGCCCCCGTGCAGGGATTTATCGAGAAGTCGCGAAAGTTACGAGATTTATACGGGAGTTCTTATTTACTTTCTTACATATCTTGGGTGATTTGTAACGCTGCTGAAAATCATGGTTGTAAAGTTGTCTCTCCAGCTTCGACAAATGTCACTCAAGGAATGCCAAACCAAATTATTATCGAAGGTAACTTCCCAGAGAATGAAGCTAAATCAGTACTTTTAAAAGCTTGGAAATGCATTACGGAGACTTGCCGAGAGTGGATTGAAACAAATGTCGAAGTTGTTGAAGATAAGAAGGTTGATTATACTCCTTGGAGAAGAACTTGGGGTTTGTGGACGAAATATGCATGGGAATTTTTCTGGGTTCAAGGTAACGAAAATCAACGTATAAGTGATGTCAGGAAAAAGCTGAATGAAAAAAAACGCGCACGCGATTGGACTGGGATAAACTGGCAGGGAGAGAGTTCTACCCTTTCCGGTGCAGATGCGATCGCCTATCCAAAGTTGGGTTTTATGTCAGATCCTCGTGAATATAATTATCAGCAGGAAAGGAAAGATGTCAGAGATTTTTATACAGCACTGAGCGAGAAATTGGGGGAATCATTTATCAAGTCAGTTGGATTAAATGTCCCCGATGAAAAAATGAGCGAACGTAGCCAAGAGTATGGGAAATCTTTTATCGATCCAGATGAAGAATTAAGTGTACCAGAGTTAATTAAGCGATTAATTACCCATAAAGCAATTGCTATCGAAATTAAGGTAAAATTCAATAAAGTATTTGAAGATAATGAAGTTTTACAAGGATTAGAAATATTATCAGAAGACCTTAATCCTGAGCGCTTTACTGATTTGAATAGGCTAAAAAAGACAAAGCTTATTAATGATGATAAGCAATTAGAGCAACATAAATTTTTCCAAGGTTGGTTTCAAGGTGACGGTGATAAAGCTGGTAAATATCTACAGAGTTTTGCGAATAAACCTGAAGAATCTGACAAAACAGCAGAATTTAGTTTGGAAATGATGAAATGGGGTGATTACTTTAAAAAATTGCCAGAAAGTAACAAGATACCAGACTGGCGTGTTGTTTATGCTGGTGGAGATGATTTTTTAGGTGTTTTTTATAATAGAAAAGATGCTATTGATTGTGTAAATTTTTTTTCGTCATTTAAGCAAGATATTTGGCAACAAAAGAAAACAAGTAAGAAAGAACGAAAGAAAATTACTGTCAGCGTTGGGTTTGTATGGGCTTTTCCGGATATCCCACAACGGGATGTACTGCAACATTGCCGAGAAGCTGAAAAATCTGCCAAAAATAACGGACGTGACAGGATTGCTTTTCGCATCTTGTTTAATAACGGTAGTCATTTAGAATGGTTTTGTCCTTGGTGGTTATTGGAATCTGGTTTGCTTGATAATTATAGAGATAGAGATAAAGACAAAGGTAAAGCTAAACAAAACTGGACGCATATATACAATGATGTCGTCGTTTTAGAATCGCGTCACGCTTTTGATGGCGATGGTTTGGATGTTGCATTGGGTTTATTCGAGATATATTTTCCCGATTATGTAGACATTATTAAAGATGAGCAGAAGCAATTACACCCTAAAGATGCGAACTTAACAGAAGTTAGTGCTGGAATTTTAGGAGAAAAGCATATCTATTATCAAGAAAATTCACAAAAAGTAGACCAAATCAAAGTCAACAAAGCTTTAACCGATTGGATAATTAACCTTGCCAAAGTAGGATTTCATTTATGCCAGCAGTAAAAACATCATCTAGTACAGAAGAATCAAAAGATTTTCCTCGTTCTCCTTTTACACACTTAATTATTGTCGAACCTTTGGGTTTGCTCTACGGTAGTTCGGGAAGATTTCTCTCACCAGAAAACCTAGTCGGACGTTCTGGCAGTAGCTTTCCTCCTAGTGCTGCGACTTTATCAGGTTTATTTGCAGCTTCCAAAGATAATGATGTAGATATCCGCGATCTGATGCTAGCTGGACCATTTTGGGGAAATGTAGATGAGTTAACATCAACCGAACAAAATTTTTACGTACCAACTCCCAATAATTATTTAGTTAAAGATGGAAAAATTGTTGATAAATTGAGCTGGAATGCTGAGAAGGAAGCATGGCTAAATCAGCAAGGTAACACTCCAATTGATAAATATGATAGCAATACTTGGTTAGCAATTAATGATTGGAATAATCCCCAGGAAGTAGCGAAAAACCCTTGGAAATTCCTAGCTCATTTACATCCACGTTTGGAATTGGAAGAAAGACACGTTGTCAGAAATAGCGAACAGCAAGGGAGTTTATTTCTAGAAAATTCAGTTCAGATGGAAACTGATACTTGTTTGGTTTATCTTTCTAACACTGAACTTGAATCCGGTTGGTATCGGTTTGGTGGTGAAGGGCATATGGTTGATGTACGATGCGAACCAATTTGTAATGCACTTGCAGATTTATTACAAAAACCCGTAGGAGATACTTTTGCATTAATTACACCTGCGGTTTGGGGTTCCAATCGCTTATCTAAAAGAGTACCTATTTGCTTGAAAACAGCTAAAAATCAAAATGAAGAAATTAATGAAGGTGCGGTTTGGGAATTAGAAGCACTTTTTACTGCTCGTCCTATTCCTTTTCGTTATCGCTTGGGAAATCGTATTTTTCAGGAAGAGGAATCCGACGATAATAAAGATACAAATCAATTTCAATCACCAAAACTATTATCTCGCGGACGTTATGCTGTTCCTGCGGGTACCGTTTACATCTTAAAAGAACCAATTAATCTACCTTGGCAAGAATGGGACGTGAATTGGTTCCCGAAAGAAGGACCTTCACTTAAACGCTGGGGATGTGGGTTGGCGTTACCAATAAGTAATGAGTAATGAGTAACGAGTAATGAGTAGCAACTAACCACTAACAACTAACAGCTAACAACTAAAATGTATCATAAAGCTTACGGTATCATTGAAACTCTAGCACCGCTACATATCGGAGCGAGTGCGGGGGAAGAAACGGGTAATTTAAACTTGATTTTCCGCGACCAATTTACCCAAACGGGAATTATTCCTGGTAGTTCGATTCGGGGTAGATTTCGGGCTGATATGCGTTTAGAAGAGAAATTGAAAGTAAAAAATTGTGATGAATTAGAGCAAAACAATTCGATAGAAAATACAGAAATATCTAGTAATGAAAAAATAGAAAAAGAAAAACTTACTTCAGTTGAATATTGGTATGGGAAAGATGCAAAATCTGGGAAAGAAGATAGCACTACTGAAGGTATCGTCAAATTTGAGTATGCTTCCATCTTATGGCTTCCTATTTATTGTCCAAGTCAACCTGTTGTTTTGGTAACTTGTCCGGCTTTACTCAAACGATATCAAAAGTTAACCCAAAAGCCTATACAGAAAATTGAACCTTACAGTTATTATGTTCCTCGTGGGATTAAAAAACCTCAACACTCCGCCTTATTTTTTAATTTAGGTTGCTTACCTTTGAAAAAAGAAGAAGCAAAACTCCAAGAATATACTAAAGAAATAGAATCTATTCAAGAGTACTTGGTATTTGTGGTCAAAGATAGCGAAATAGCGACCATTCACGATATGGGGCTTTATCGTCAAAGTCGCGTAGCTCTCAAACCAGATCAAAAAACTGTTGCAGGAACATCATTCTTTAACGTAGAAGCACTTCCAGAAGGAACTATTTTAGTTTTTCCTATAGCTTTACGATCTAGCGATACAGATAATAATCCTTGGGATAAATTTGTCAAAGATTCTAGTATAAATCCCAGCAAAGAACTTTATTTTGGAGGATTAGAATCCGTCGGTTTTGGTCGTACTAATATAATTTTGAAAAAAACAGCAGAAAATTAAGAAAAGGAGTAAAAAGTATGATTCAAGCACAATCAGATCAACCCGAACAATTAAACGAATGGCATCCTTATAATTTAGATCATTATGCTCAAAAATTGGTGAGCGATTTTCGAGATAAAAAAAATGTCTTGAATGAATCTCATAAAATGCGAATGGCAGTGGCATACGGTTTAGAACGTTTTTGGGGAGAACATTTGCGTTATGAGCGAGAGAAAAGCCTAGAAAGTAAAGAAAAGGGGAAATATTGGAAAAAAGTTTGGGATACTTTGGCTAAAGATATTCTTGAGCCGACTGGAATTACTTTGCCGAATAAACCAGTCAGATTTGATGATACAAAAAATATTCAAGACATGACTGATAGAATCTGGAAAATGACGCAAGAAGAGAGAACTATAGTTTTAATGGTACTAACTCAGTTTTGTGATTCCTTAGTTTGGTGGACACAGAGATACAAAAAGAAAGATGAAAATTAAGTAATTAGAAAATAAAAGATATGAGTTTTGCTAAAGCATTTCAAAGAGCATTGAAAGACAAAGGACAAGATATAGAAATTCCGGAAACCATCGAAACCGATCCACAAATCGTCCCTCATATGTATCGAGCTCAAGTAAAACCTCGATGTAGTTTGCAGTTTGCAGCTGATAACACCCATCGAGATATATGGATCGAGCAGTGGGTAAATCCCAAAAAGGACGGAAAACCAACTTATCAATATCCACAAACCCAAGATGTTCTAGAAGAAGGCTATTTTTGTCGTTTTCGCGTCAAATTTCCCTATAGATTATTTAGTAATTGCGGACAGGATAGTATTTTTCGTCCAATGTTAGGTAAAAATGGGATTCCATTTATTCCTGGTAGCGGGATAAAAGGAGTTTTTTTGCGGTACTGTATAAAGAGCGATCGCACTTTAGCTATTAGATATTGTGGAAATAAAGAACCCTTAATTCCAGGTATTTTACGATTTCATGGAGCATATCCTGTAGGAGATTGGGCTAGTACTGTAGTGAAAGGAGAGAAAACTGACTATCGTATAGTAGATGTAGTTCATCCTCAAGAAAAAAGACAAATTGGAATAGACGAAAAATCTACGAGTGCTTCTGCTTTGATTAGTTTCTATCAACCAGAGTTAGTTTTTGAAATTAGTAGTACTCAATCATTATCTCAAGAAGAATGGAAAAGCATACGAGCAAAGTTAAAAAGTGCTTTGCAGCAAGGTTTAGGAGGTAAAACTAGTACTGGCTATGGTTTACCTTTTATTACTAAAAATCAATATGAGATAAATTTATCTTTAAATGGAGTAGGAATAACTCCAGTTTTACTATCAGGAGAACCAGAATTTCGTCCTAATGTTTTTAAAGCAACTTTAAGAAGTCATGCAAAACGTCTTTTAGGAGGATGTTGTCAAAATCAGCAAGATGACAAGCAAGTTGAAAGAAAAATAGGAGAATTATTTGGTAACACTAAAGCCCCTGGCAAGGTAGAAATTTATTGGGAACTGAAACACCCTTTATCAAACGAAAATTGGCAATCTACTTATGATATCAGAGGGAATCTGCATATTAGTGTTGGTAAATCCGATGTGGAATTTATCAAATATTTGATTAAATTCGCTTATACAATGGGCGGTTTTGGTAAATCTTGGCGCAGGGTTTGGCATAAAGATTTTTATCATCAAAATCCCCGTTACGAGAAGTTAATTGGTTGTCATTGGGAATGTGAAGATTCTGGCTGGAAAAATGATATTTCTGAGTGGATTAACGATGTTACTACTCCGGAGAAGCTACAGCAATTTCTCAATAATTTAGAGAATGTATGCAAGAATTATCTTACGGTTAGACAATCTCAATCTTTAAGCTGGCGAGAAGCTTGGCATAAAAAACGTGTGGCAGTTTACAGTAAACCTGTCAGTAAATCTCAAGCTATTGAATTGTTTCATGAGCAGATTTACAAACAAACTCAAGCTATTGGTGGAAGAAAAAAAATTACAAAACAAAAAAATGGTATAGAGAAAAAAACAGAAGTCTTAGTAGTTAGTTCTGTTTGGCATCGGATGTTGCCAATTAGCGATAATCAATACTTAGAAATTGTAACGATATTTCATGGCAATAGGCAAAGCTCCATCTTAGGTGAATTTACTAGAAGCTTGAAGGAAAAAGGATTAAAGCTATCTTGGGGAGAACAACCGAGATCGAGTTAAACATTATCAAATATTAATTGTAAAAATTAAAAGGTAAATTCATCATGCGTCGCGTAATTTTATCTACCATCGGCACCAGCTTACTAACAAATCAAATCAATCGCGCTAATTCAGAAGAAAAAAATTGGTATCCCCAATTGCGCGATGCAGCTAATCTTAAGGAAAAGAACACACCGCAAAATGTCAAAAAAATCATTTCTATTCTAGAAGACAGAGCAAATAAGCAGATGAATAACGTTCAAATACCCCAAATCCGTCGTGCTAGTGCGGAATTAAATGGTATTTACGGCATCTACCAAGAAGATTTAACTCTAGGAAAAGAAGACTACCATTTTCTGATTGCTACCGATACAATTCAAGGTAAAACGACGGCTCAAATCGTCGAAAACTTTCTCAGAAAACAAGGTTTAACTAATACTAGTGTTTATACTCCTAGCGGCTTTTCTACTGCGAGTACGGAAGCTTTTTCTGAAGGCATTGATGACTTGATTGTGTGGTTGCAAGAAACTATTCCACCTTTAAGAGAAAGTAAATACAAAATTTGTTTTAATTTGGTGGGTAGTTTCAAGAGCTTGCAGGGCTATCTTAACACCATCGGGATGTTTTACGCCGATGAAATAATTTACATCTTTGAAGGTCAAAAATCAGATTTAATTACCATTCCTCGCTTACCAATTTCTGTAGACACTTCCTTATTTAAACCTTATGCCATGCAGCTAGCATTATTAGACTCTGGTGCGGGACTTTCTCCCCAAGAAACTAGAGGAATTCCCGAAACAATGTTAGGTGAATTTGATGGGAAAATGGTTCTTTCAAATTGGGGTAACTTAATTTGGAATCAGTGTAAAAATGACTTATTATCTGACGATTTAATTTCTTTTTCTAGATTAGAATATCAAGATACTTTTAGGGCTGATTATAACAAAGTTAAGGAAAAATATAAGCGAGTCAAATTACAAGAAACTTTGGCTAAAGTTAGCAGCTTACTGAATCAGTCAAATGGTGATACTGCTATTCTGAAACAAGACAATGGTATAAAATATAGCAAGCTAATAAATAAAGAGAATATGGATCATTTTCGCATCAATCAAGGTACGCGAGTTAGTTGTAATTCTTCCAAGGGTAAATTGATTTTACATCATTATAGTGAACAACATGATGATATTAATAATAATCCTTATTAACTACAAATGAATTATTCAATAAATTTTAGAAAAAGTTAAAAAAGATAGTCGTTTATTTTTAATAAAAAGCTAACCCTCTTATGTACTTTAGAGGGTTGTTTCAAGGGTTGTTTCATAATTATCTATCCAACCTTAGTCAATTTTTGACTTCGTGACAATCTTCTTTTTGTTAATACAATTTCAATTGGATTTAAAGAATTTCCAGTAGGTTTACCATCTCTAGATTCGGCTGGAGTGTACTGTAAACTTGATTGTCGCATCAATAAAGATGCTATTGTCATTCCCACACTACCTTGAGCAGTCATGCCGGTAAAGTCTGCTATTATATCATTTTTAGTCCAATGATTGGGAAGATTATCGTAGATGTTTATAACTGCATGAGAAAATTCTACCGGATCGTAAACATCTTTGATTATTAGTGGTTCGGGAATTATAAGTTTGGGAAAGTCTTGTTGCAGTTTTTTAGCAACGTTAAGAGTTTGAGAAGAACAAATCAACCAGCAATATTTTAGTTGAGGCAGGTGATGTTCTATTGCTTTACGACATGGTTCTTCTCGGCTTACCAATAATATTAAACCTTTATGCTTGCGAGGTGAAGACTTGCCTAAATCAACTGGTTGGAGATTTTTGGCTAATGATTTTGCCACTAGCCACACGCAAAATATAAAAATTAATACCGAACCCAGGGCAATTTTAATTGCGTCATTGATAGAGTTACCAATAATTGCTTTTAATATGTCGCTAATTGCATTACCAAGCACAGATAAAAAAATTGCCCCGATTAAAAAGGGAATTAAGGTTTCTGGATTAAAAAAACTCTTAGCTACTTCAAAAAAGCTGTTTTGCATATTCGATTTTAATTTAAGCATATTAACTAGGATTTAGCATATGATGTCATGAATAATACCTACATCATGATTTGTCATTTTCAGTAAAAATATGGTTTAAATTTATATTTCATTCATTACTTAATGATGAAATCTTCATACTCTAAAATGATCTTATTGATTGCGGAAGGTCAATCTTATCATATTAAATCTTGATTCTTCGTCTATTGTAATATTGCTTTTTATTACATCAACAGTTAGCGGATAATCTTTTATAGTGCGCTCTTTGATTCTGAACTATACGCCTGGAGGGAACAATATTTCACTTTCTCGGTTTCTTCGCTTGAGTGAGTCAAGATACCTACGAAACGAACCATTAATATTAGGCTTGACTCTCCACATCGCTTCATTCTTTTAATCTAACTTCCAGGCTCACCCCGTCTCCTTAAAGGAAAAGTGATAGAGAGCATCCCAATACAGGCAAAATGCTGTTTTGATTATTGAAAAATAAATAAGGCACTCTAATAAAAGAGGTCTTATTATTAATTTACTTACTTGTCTTTGCCGCTGATATCTTGGGTATTTTTATCGTCGTCATCATCTCCTGTTTGAGAAAACATACGGTCTAACATTGAGCCATCAACGTTATCTTGATTTTGATTATTATCTTGGGTATTGCTATCTTGAGAATTATAGGAAGCCTTTTCTGCTGCTATTTCATTTTCTAACTTGTCCTGTAATTCCCAACGTTCGACCATAGTTAAATCTGGGTCATTTGAATTGTTTTGTTGTTGGTTGGTTTCGTTGTTTTTAGACATAATCTAAACCTCTACTATTTCGATAATTACCATTTGATTAGAACTAGGCAAGAAAAAATAACCTTACTGTTTTGAGTAAGGTTATATATGGTGTCACTGGACTTATTTACTGTGGTTTGTCGTCGGATTTATCGCTCTTATTTTCATTAGATTGATTCGCAGCATTAGCGGCAGCTTCAGCCTCAGCTTTTGCAGCAACTTCTTCAGCTATTTGGTCATCAATCTCCCAGCGTTCAACCATAGTTAAATCTCTATTTTCTCTGTCGGCTGGATGCTGGTCATCTTTAATGTTAGACATGGCTATTACACCTCTTCCATCTCTATAATTGTAATATTGCTTTCTACTGTATCAACAGTTAATGGGTAATCTTTTACAGTGCGCTCTTTAACCCGGAATTGCACTCCAGGAGGAAACAATATTTCCCCCTCTCGGTTTCTTCGCTTGAGTGGGTCAACATATCTACCAACCGAGCCGTTAATATTAGGAGTAATGTTGATCTCGAATACGGTGTTAGCATTTTCTGCATATCTTTGTATGATGCCAAACGGTAAGTGCCAATATGTTGTACTAACAAAAGTTGGTTCGGTAATAATTTCACCAACTTGATATGGTTCCATTCGTCGTGGTGACATACCTTTATATCTTCTTAGTAATCCAGTTGTTTGGGTATTATCTGGTTGCGGCAATGATTGGACATATGCAAGCGTTACTGGTGGTATTTTTACAAGTGCAACAGTAGCAGCTTTTGCTATAAGCAAGAACTTATCGACTTCATTTGTTAATGCTCCCTGTAGCGCTCTATTTATTTTTGTATAGTATGCTGTAGGTCCAAGGTACATTGAGATTGTCCAAGCTTCTACTCTACTCAAGTAAGGAGCTACTTTTCGTACTGTAGCAATTTTTGATTCGTGATATTCACTGTTGTACAAACGAATATCAGACTTGGTTTTAGGAATATAGCTTTCTAACAAATAAAGTTCGGATTCGGACAGAGATAATTCAAACGGTGGTTGCCAAACCATAATCAACTACGGTAAAGATCACCATTTTTAAGCGGAGCTTTTTTTATTAATTGAAGGTTGTTATTAGCATATTTCAACATTTGGTTACATTACTGTTTGATTTATTAGGAAGTAAAAATTGGAATGGGTAAAATGACCCACTCCGATAATTTCAAATACTTGAGTTGTACAATTCAATAACCTTGAAATACCAAGCCCGTGCTTTGCTTCCTTGAATTGGAGTAAGCCGATCAAATATTTCCTGCATTTGAGAGCGTTCCATATTTGGTATTACCGAAGCACACCAATCCAATGCATTTTGAGGCGACTCCCATATTTGGTAAATTGGTGGAGTTTTATCTTGCTTCATGCACCAGGCTGCAATTCTACTCCTGAGAGCAAGATTAGCATCAAGGCACTGTTTCACTTCCACCTCAGCGCAATTAAGCTTTTCTAGCAAATCACCGAGGAATTCTCTTCCTCCTAGTGTATATGCTTTATCTTCCATACAAGCAGTTTGAACGCATTCACATATCTTGCTGATGATGGTTTGAGCATTTGCACCGTAGGAAAGAAAATCATTAAAAAGTGCGTTCGCCATTTTAGTTTTACCAGCTGCAATATTGCGAACGAGTTCGGTAATCTGTTCTTCGCTTACTTGTCCGCATAGCTTGTAAATCCACTCTGGGGATACTTCTACCAAGCTTGATTGTTCTAGTAGCTTAATAGCATCTCGTAAATGTCCTTTACTGAGTTTGGCGATTACTTCTAAAGCCTGCGGTTGGCATTTGATATTCTCGGTTTTGCATATTTTTTGGAGATGTGTGGTTATCTGAGTCATCTCTACCGTATTGAAATCATACCTAAAAGCACGGGATATAATCGTGGACGGTATTTTGTTTACCTCGGTGGTACAGAGGATAAATATGGCTTTTAGTGGTGGTTCCTCCAATGTTTTAAGCAACGCTTTGAAACTAGCACCACTCAAAGCATGGACTTCATCAATGATTGTGATGCGGTATCTAGAATGGGGAGCTAGATGAGAAGCTTTTATGTTCTCCAAGGTGTTATCTACTCCAGTATTAGAAGCTGCATCAATTTCAACTATATCTAGTTGGGGAGAAATACAGCTTTGACA
>JBCBQE010000010.1:0-24320 GCA_039820385.1 Cyanobacteria bacterium J06635_10 | reverse complement strand
CTTTAGCTAAGTTGCAATTAAATTAAAGTTGAACTTAAGCGACCATATTCCTTGATTAGAAATAACTCAAGGAGTCTAGTTGCAAAGGTTGAGTTAAGGCGCAGTTTAATTCAAGTATCACTTAAAATCAAAATGAAGTGCGATGAAAACGTAATATACACTCAGAAAACATTAGCTCAAAGATATGGAATATCAATAACTGCATTACAGTATTGGTATCGATTTGCGGGAATAGTTAAACCAAAGAAAAGGGGAGGGTATTTTTCCTTAGATGCAGTGCAAATAGCAGATATTTTTTATATTGCAACTAAGATAAGGCGGTTAACCCATGAAGAATATTTAGAGCAGGTAATTCCTGCGGGTGGATTAGACAAATTCATACAAGAAGTCAATGGGATGAGTTTGTATGAATTTCTTACAAATCATATTCCCGAAGAAGAAAAGCAAAATCCAATTGTTAAAACGGTTATTAGGAGAATTGAGAGAGATGAAGCATATCAACGCAGTAGCTCAGAGTTTACAAACCACACCTGAAATAATTAGTAAGGTATGCGAAAAGCTGCAATTGAGGATAAATAAAGATAATACTGTTAAGCCGGAAGTAGAGCAGCAATTAATTCAGTTAAAAGAAGTTGCCTCTGCGGAAAATATGTCGTTAGAAGAAGCTGTAGATTATTTATTAGAAATGCGTGACGAGCAATCTAGTAACAAGCATAAATTTGATGTAAATAAATATATTGAACAAAGATTTGGATTAAATCCAGAAGATGAGTCTAATAGCTATCTTAAAGCTCTACGTACAGATGTTGAGAAAGGAAAGCAATTTGCGGCTTTAAGATTGGGCGTAATTATGGAAACTTCTTCTTTATACCTCGAAGAATTTTTATTTAATGGAGTGGAAGAAGCACCAACACAATTGCAGGAAACCCAAAATAAAATCTATGAGCGCATTGACAACGATTTTTTCGGCAAGGTGAATTGGGAAGCAGAAGTGCAAACTTCAACGCAAACGAAACAATTGAAATCGCATCCCAAGACAAAATCCTTACCCGAGAAATCATCGAACAAATGATGCCGATATGCGATTTTTACCTCACTGAAGCAACTTCTCAATACAGGATTGCAGCCATTCAGGGAATTGGAATCGTATTTATGGGTAATTTTAGCGGGATGGTAGCTGGATTAGTGCTATCTCCCCCACCATCAATTAATGTGCCTAAAGTTATTGGTACTTCCTTATTTGGTGGAATTGTTGGATGTGCGATTGCCATTACTTTGATATTTAAGAAAAGTGCGGCTCGTTGTGATTAGGAGCCTCCGCATTACCGGAGGGGTATGAATCACGGAATAAGTTGGATGCAGCTTATTCTAACTGTTTGAAAAATGTAGGTGAAAGTCCTACCGTTGAAAGGCTAGACTGACTCCCGACCTGACCCTACGGAGGAAGAATAAATCCTCTCTTAACGGGAGCCTTCCGAGGTAAAGCGGGTAACAGGGCGAAATCAGAAACCGAATCGCTGAAAAGTAGAGGTTACACTGTCGCTAATGGGGAGACGACACGGCTAAATAGATCCTAGAAAAGCATCTTAGAATACTCGCTGTAACGGTGAGCGTCCATAAAATCTCGCGGAGAATTTTTTCTGTCATCCGCTAGCCTTTAGAGATGTGGGCAGATGAAGTGGATCAGCCTAAATCGTCATAATAATCTTTCTTACGGAACGAGAAAAAACGGTAGTTAGGTCTAAGAGAAGGTCGAAACTCTTAGTAGATAGAGAAAACTAATTAATCCCTACTATCGGGTAGGATGCTATCGAAAACTGGTAGCGGGTGTTCAGAAATATATGAAGGAAAGTAGAGCATGGTTAGACTCACTAAAAAATTAAGTAGAGAACTTTGGAGCAAGTTACCCTGGAAGAAATTCAGAAGGAACTTATTCCGCCTACAGCACAGATTATATAAAGCCATTAGGGCTGGGAACCCAGGGAAAGCTAGGAAAATCCAGAAACTAATTCTGAAATCCACTTCAGCTAAGATGTTAGCTATTAGACAGATCACTCAGCTAAATAAAGGTAAGAAAACCGCTGGAATCGATGGTAAGAAGTCCCTAGACTTTGAACAGAGATTGAGTGTATTTTTCTCCTTAAATAACCTGAAGTACTGGACTCCAAAAAAACTAAGAAGAATTTCCATTCCTAAAAAGAACGGAAAAACCCGAATTCTTAGTGTTCCGACCATAAAGGATAGAATCTGGCAGTGCCTAATAAAATATGCTTTAGAACCTGCTCACGAGGCTACCTTTAGCGGTGATAGCTACGGATTTAGACCTGGAAGGAGCGCCCACGACGCTCAGAAAAGGATCTTTAACCTTATGAGAAAGGCTAGCAGGGGTAAAGACCCCACCGCTCACATGAGAAAAAGAATAATCGAACTTGACATTAAAAAGTGTTTCGATAGAATCAGCCATAAAGCTATCATGGATCGGGTAAAAGCACCGAAAAATATTAAAGATGCCATCTTTAAATCCCTAAAAATAGGTGTTTTTCCAGAATTTCCCGAACAGGGAACCCCGCAGGGAGGAATATTTAGTCCCTTATTAGCTAACATCGCTTTAGACGGTATCGAAGAAGTACACACTTGCATTAGATACGCTGATGATATGCTTTTCTTCCTTAAAGAAAAGGATAACGCAGAAAAGGTTCTAGGTAAAATTAAGAATTTTTTAGCAGAAAGAGGGATGGAGATTAGCGAGGAGAAAACTAAAATCACCTTGCCGACAGATGGGGTAAATTTCCTAGGATGGAGATTTTCGGTGAAGAAGAACGGTAAGTTCCTATGCACCCCATCCGAAGAAAATTATGTAGCCTTCCGTAAGAAGGTGAAAGCCATCGTTCTCAACTCTAATATTGGTGCTGTGGAAAAAGTAAAACTACTTAAACCGATTATCAGAGGATGGAAAAATTATCACCAGTACTGTGATATGAGTAGCTCCAGAGATAGGTTATGGTTCCTTAACGAATCGACCTATAAAAGATTCATGAAAGAAAAAAACATGAATTCCGAAAGAGCGACAGAGCTAGTAAGAAAAGCCTTCTGTACGGGGGAAACCTCATACTCTATTAACGGGTTTGTAAATGTACAGGGAATCAGGAGTCCCTACGACGGTGATATAGCCTACTGGTCAGAAAGAAACTCTAAACTCTATTTTGGGCTAACAGTAGATTTGCTGAAAAAACAGGATCATAAATGTGGGGTATGTGGTTCTAAATTCTATAACGATGAAGACATTCATCTACACCATATAGATGGGAACCATGATAATTGGGATAAGAAAAACCTAACAGTGATTCATAACAGTTGTCATCAGTACATCCACATGGCAGAGTCATAAAAAGCTCAGAACACTTAGGAGCCGGATGCGTATAAATACGCACGTCCGGATCTGAAGGGGAGGTGTCCCGGATAATACCGGGCATCGACCTCATCCCAGGGAGTTTATTTTGAAATGAGTGCAGTTAAAGATTTTTTAGTTAACGTTGGTGGCGGAATAGCAACAGGATGCGGCATTAGCGGGTTTATTGGACAAATGATGGGAGTTGGTGTTGCTCTTGCTTTCAACCCACTGCTGTTGTTAATTGGTGCTGTTTTTGGTGGAGCATGGGTTTGTATATTGCGTTCGGCTTTTGCAAAATATTCCAGAAAACCGCTTTATCTAGTGATTGATAATAGGTAAGGGCCATGCATTTACTTCCAAAAAGAGATAAATTTCAATTAAGCGATCGCCTTCACCAATCTAAAAAGCGTAGTAGGAAAGTAGATATCGTTTTGTGGGTGTGTTGTGCCACCGTTGGATTAGGTTCGGTATTGGCGGCGGCTGCGATTGTAGTCGGGAGACGTAGTGAAGTACCATCTACCGTTTCTGCCGTGAATCGCGCTAAAGAAATAGTGGAAGCCAGAAGAAGGGTTTACGTTGAAAAGCTTACTCGTACTGACTTCAACCCGGATGAATTGCAAAATTACTCAGTTGATGGTGACGTAACGCTTACAGGGTGGCGACAGCTTGCTGCGGCGAAGTGGTCTGGGGAGCTATTACAAAGCGTTAACAACCAGCAAAGTAATGAAAACTCAGCCTTTTTTAGACTTCATCACATGGCGGCGCTGGCTATTACCAAGCAAGATACGATGGATGCCTTGGTAGAAGTTGCATCTGGCAATAATACTTTTAGTTATAGCTACACAAAAACTGATGGTACTAAAGTTGAGCAGAGATTAGATAGTGGTGGTGCAGCGGTATTGCTCTTAGGCAAGTTAGAAGCTATTGATTACGCTGAGAATCTACAGAATCGACCGATTGTTGATTTAAACCGGATGGTTACGCAAATCCAAACAGTGCAGGAGCCTTACGCGTTATCTCAAGCTAATTACTTGCGGGTACAAGGCTATAAAGATCCGGTGCGGCAATTGTCCGAAGTGCCGATAATACGTCAGCGTATAGCAGAATCATTAAGAAAAAGGAGATTGAAGTTACAGCAGTTGAAGAAAAATAAACAAGATAAAGGAGGTTAATTGATGTGTATATTAAGTTGTTGGGTGCGGGGATATGTTTTGTACTTTCGTTATTTAATATTTTGGGAGCGATGCAGCGTGTCCCCATAAAAACAACTATTGGGGATTCATCGCGTCCCGCCGTGGCGATGATGAAAGCTCCAGGAAGCAATTTGCACTGGCTTTCGGGTGGAGTATTTTTCACAGCAAGCATTGGTTTGATTGCCTGGGCTATTTGGGAATACAACTCTAAAGTTGACGTTGGTATTGATTCGATTGATGTTTCTGCTCCACCTGTTAATCCTGAAACCAATACCGATGCTCAGATGTCCCAACATTTCAATATTGAACCTACTCAATTGCAAGGAGGTGTCGTACCCGTACAAAATATAATTCCATTCCCTCGTGCTGCTGACGGTAGCGTGCCAATAACACCGGAACAGTTTAAGAAAGCTTTAGATGACGAAGATGTTTGGTCAGATTAAGGAAATAAATCATGGGAAATAACAGACGTAGAGATTTTAATGTTGACTATAGCCAACCTGGTCAACTAGCGAATCAACAACAGTTAGCGCAAATGCTACAGAATGCTCAACAGCAGCAATATCAGCAACCAACTACTATCAACGTGGAACCAACCGCAATGCACCGCGAACCCGTGACGGTACATCATGTAAATTCGGCTTCAAGACCAGATTTAAATAGGGTGCCAGAGATATACGTACCAGTAACTGATTTGTGGAAAGCGCATAGGTTCCATCCTCACAATAATTCAAGATACTTCTGGTATATTTTTTATTGGTTGAAGGATGTTATTGCTTCCCCGGTTGGCATTGCGATTGTTATGCTTTGGCTGGGAATTGGTGGAATTAATTTTTTGCTCAACGGTAATTATTCAGGTCCTGGTTACGTACAAAATAGAGAAATTAAGCTTGCACCGGAAAATCTGCCTAACTTAACTCCAGTTGTCGATTTGGTAGATTAAAGTGTTTGTCAGGATTACATTTTGGTTAATGCTATGTTTGTTTGTTTCGGATGTAGCGCAACCAGGATACCTTAAATTTTGGCAACCTGATTTATCCAACCTATCTAATATTGATATCAGGTTGCCTTCCTTGAATTTCAATAATACCGCTAGGAAATCCCCTCGCAAAACTCCTACTTCTACTTGTTCCGCACCAGAGAATGATTTAGAAGCAGTTCTTCAAGCTAAGTTTGGCTGTCACGATGCGACTCCTCATTGATTTTAGTAGCGGCACCGATACGAACAAAAAAGAAGCAGCGACAGTAAAGCTAATCTCTCCAAATTGGAAATATGCCTTTGCTACTTTGATTTTGAGTATGGCGATCGCCCTTCCTCAAGGTTCTGAATGGCTAGAATCTCAACGCCCTGTTCGGCTACTGCAACAATTTACAAAAGCTCAAAAAGCTACAAAATCAAAAGATACAGTTTTTCCCACAGCAAAAGGTTCACCGATCACAAGTGGATATGGTTGGAGAATTCACCCTATTACGGGGAATCGTAGATTTCATTCTGGCATTGATTTTGGTGCGCCAACGGGTACTCCAATTTATGCTTATCAAGCAGGTAAGGTCGAGTTTATTGGCTGGAGGGGTGGTTATGGCAAGACTGTGATTATCAATCATGGTGCGGGTAAGTCAACACTTTACGGTCATGCCAGTAAACTTTCTGTAAGAAAAGGAGAAACAGTTGTAGCAGGACAAATAATTGCGGATATAGGAAGCACGGGAGATTCCACCGGACCACATTTACATTTTGAGGTGAGATTTAACAATAAGCCAGTTAACCCAAATCCCTACTTGCAACGGGGAGTTATGAGTAAATGATTCGTCCCTATCAAATTACTTTGCTTTCTTTAGGGATATTAGTTTCATCTTTGTTTGGGTTAAATCCTGAAAGTTTTAGTTACGTAATCCCAATTCATAGAAAGAATAATATTAATAACTTATTTGCTAATATCGATAGCCCTGGCAATATTGCAATCTGCCATGCTGAAGGAAATTGTGTGAAAGATGGTGAATTTACTTCATTATATTACGGTCATATTGACCCATCGAAGCTAGGAGGAAAGCGAGTATTAAACCAAGGATTTTGTAGCGATTACGGTAAAAGTAAAGTAGGTGATATAGATGGTGCAAATCGAGGTTGCTTGCGTAGAATTAAATCAAGACTACCTCGATTAACTAAATTATTCAAGCAACATAATATTGATATAAATCAACATACTGCTGCTTATATAAACGCTGTAGATTTATGGAATCAAGCCGCACCGAGAGTAAGCGATAATTTTCCAAGACTATACGCAGCAAATGTTCGGAAAGGATTATCTATAAATGATGCTATTCGCCGCTCCCGGATTGATGCATTTAATTTAAGTGCATCCGGCTTATTTAATATTTGCCGCAGAGAACCATATTACGTATCAAGGCTTGCGAGAATTTCTCTAAATTCGACGCAATGGAAACGCGGATGCATTGATATCGATCAAAACCGCAGACGATTGGCTATTAATTATGTATTGATTCATCGCGGTGTAATTAAATGATGGAACCAAACAATCAGATATATAATGCTATTGTTCATGCTAAGAATCAGGGCATGAATAAGGAAGAAATACTAGAAACAACCTTAGCTAACTTACCAGAAGGCTTGCATCATAATGCGATTAATATTATTAATAGTTTAGATAATATAAACAAAACTGAGTTCAATGATTTATCAAATCTATTTAACTACGTATTTTATCTTGTTAATCAAAATAAAAGCGATGAAGAAATATTAAATCAATTATCTACAAGCTGCAATTTAGAGCAATTTGGATTTGTCAAGTATGCTTTGCGATATATTGCAATTAACCGTATTCCTTCTATCTGGGAATTAGATAATGTTCAAAACGAATTAATAGAGCTTGAACTTCATGAACTAATCAAGAGGTGTGAAAGGATTAAAAATTTAGCACACAAAGAAGTTGCTTATCGGATAATATTGCAGCACTTTTACAATGCGTTTTGCGACGGCAAATCAATTAAGTGGTTTGTTGATATTGCAAGTAAAACTGCAGATGGAACAATTATCAAGTATTGCGATCGCATAGCGGTAATGATATCTAAGGCGCAAGGCGTTGAGCCAGTATCGGCATTGGAATCAGCATCTTCTAATACCAAGCAAGCGGAGTTATCAACGAATAATTCGGGAAAGCTGATTATAGATACCTTAGCCGATTTTAAGATAGCAGCAGAATATATCGATGCTCAAACTGGTCCAACTTTTAAGCGGATTAAAATCAAGCTTGGTAAGGGAGTGCCATTTAAGAAAATTCAGGATTTTGGTAAAGACTTCGTACAGCAGTTGGGATTGGAGTTAAGCATAAAAGTTCCACCAATGATTGATGTTATCCCTGGTGGTGCTGCGATCGACATTCCTCGTACTGATAGAGAAATAGTTTATTTTAGAGATTACGTTGATTTCGCCAAGCCGATAGATATACACAATATTGTTATCCCTGGCGGTGTTGGTGTTGATGGCAAATATCTTGACATCCCGTTGTCGGACGAAAACGTAACTCACATTCTTGGTGGGGGCAGAACCAGGGGAGGTAAATCCCAATTTGAGAAAGCAGCAATTTTATATTTAGCGCGTCGCTATCCTTCGTCAGTTGTCAAGCTGGCATTATCTGATGTTAAGCGAGTCACTTTTAGCAAATTTTCAAAGTTACCCCACTTGATTGCACCCGTAGCAAAGGATGCTGCTGCCAGCGCTGCATTATTCAGTTTGTTGGTTGAGCATATGGAAGCGCGGTATCGAGAGTTTGAGAAAGTTGGTTGCGAAACGATAACCGAGTTTAACCGTAAACATTACCCTGAATTGATTATGCCCCGCATAGCAACGTGGGTAGATGAGTGTTTTGACTTACTGACAGATAAAGCGCATTCTGAGTTTATTGAGTTGGATATGATGAAGCTCTTAGCTAAAGCAGGGGGTGCGGGAATTCATATGATGTTCTACACTCAACGGCCAGATAGAAACGTTATTAATCCTTTAATTAGGAGTAATTTTCCCGTCAAAACTGCATTTGCTACTACTCGTCCGGAGGATAGTTGTATTATTTTGGGTGATGATAATACCTTGGCTGCTAACTTGTTAGGTTATGGAGATTTTTTATATAAAACTTCTACCCAAATTACTCGACTTCAAGCTCTTTATGTCGGTGATGCAGAGGAGCCGGAATATTTCGAGCAGCTATTAGAAGAAGCAATCAATCAAGAAGATAATTATACTGCTTGGCACCCAAATGGTATTGAAGGAATTACTGCTAGTAAAATTAGTAAAGATAAAATCAACGTAGCTAGTAATACAATTTTCGATAATAGTTTTGACTTCAAAATTCAACTTGATGAAGAGTCGATAAATTCAATATTAAATTTACATCGTAACGGATACGAGATTAGTGAAATAGTCAAAGCTGTATTTAATATTTCTCGGCAAGACGGTAGACACTACAAAAAATATAGAACTGTTGTAGAGGCTTTTTTGAATAATTATAGGGATAACAATTAATAATTAACATGAAAAAGAACAACCAAGAAGCTTTTAACCATGCCTTAGAAACATTAAAATATTATGCTGATAAATCAAATTGGGGAACCACGTCCAGTTACGGTCACGAGAAATCTAACAGATGGCTTGGGGAAGGAGAAGGAGCAGAATTGGCTCTATATGCTTTAAAGAAAATAGAATTAATTTTGAGCGAGGACTAAATGACAGTAATTCAAACTGACTTGAGTAATTTAACTACTGAAGAACTTTGCCAAAAAATAGATAATTGTTCTCAAGCATGTGTTAAGTTAAATGATGATTGTATATTAAGTTTTTGTGCAATTATCTCCGAACAATCAAACTTTGATGTTGATAAGCAATTATTACTTGAAACCTGCTGGAATATTTATTCTTGGTTGCGCCAAAGCATGAAACATTTAATGTTTCTAAGTTTTAGCTATAGCGATGTAATATTAGTTGATTTAGATAGGGATAAGCTATACGAATTAATCAACTTATTAAAAGAACAACTTGTGATAGTTTATTCTTTTTATCCATTAGAGTTCATTGAAATAGAACGATATTTAGAAGTATTTTATTTGATGGCTAAAGAATAGGTAATCTTTGGAAGAAAAAGCAAGTTCGATTCTTGCTATTACCATTGAGGATAATAATTGCCGATACTGAAAATATTGGCAATAATTAAATGAATTACGCAATAATGAGTAAGGTGTAGGTTGATTGTTATTCTCAAATCCCAAATTTAATATGCCGGGGCAAAAGTTTACTTTTGTACTTGTATTGAGAGAGGGATAACTATGTTTAAGAAATTTTGCATCAAAGCATTTCAAGCAGTCAATCTAACAGTAGGTGCAACTTCATTGGTTGCAGTTGCCGTTGGAATAGTATTAGGTTTTGGTAGTTTTGGTTTACTGTACCTTGAAAAAGCTGGAGTCAAAACAATACCAGAAAAGCGAATTCAACAAACTTTAAATCTTGGAGTAGGTTCAACTGCTTTGGGAATTGTTGGGTTTTTATCTGCTACCGCATCTGCTGCTAGTGTTGCTTTAATTGTAAGTGATGCTGATTTGGATGACGAGGAGGAATATGAGGCTTCTGGTGATACTAATTCTGTGGTATTTAAACTAAGTTCGAGTGTTTTAACTGAGGATAGCAACGAATTACTTTATCTTTATCAGGTATTGCGAATTGAAGGTTGTTCTCAACTCGAAAATAGATTGATTGTTGGAAGAATAGAAGAAAAAGCATCGCGAAAAGTTGTTATCTACGATTTTTTAGATTCCCATCATAAAGATAGCTTGATGGAAATATTCGACGTTGACTTTGATGAGGAAAAACTAATTGAAAAAGCCTTTTCTTCCTTAAAACCGAATGTTTATGATGCTATCTGTGAATTTGTTGATTTCTATCGTCCTCAGTTAGAATTAAAAAGATATGAGGAGTTTTCTGATTTAAATTTAGAAAAGTGTGTTGGATGTCGCAATTTTCACGGAGCAAATAAAATCGTTTGCGGAATACATCCGTATGGTTGGGAAGATAAATGTGCTTGTCCCGATTGGCAATCCAATAATCAACAAAAACGAGTTTATTTTGAATTCGAGCGTGAAGAAGTCATTGAAAATTTGAATCAAAGTATTAGAGCTAATCAAGCGACTTTGATGAAAAACGACAACGGAACTTTAACTTTGTGGGACGATTATACTAATCGTAGATTTCATTTTTCATGGGCAGGAATTCTTCAAGATGATTCAGATAAACTAGTAGAATTGGGCGAACACGCTCAGTTGCTTTCTTACGTTCAATACTTTTCAGTAAGGGCTGTAATTGAATTTGACTATTCATCTCAAATTGATGAATTTGCTCAACAATTGAAGGGTATTGCTACCGTTGAAATTAGCGATGCGGGTATTAACATCAAAGTTAAGCACTGCCCGGTGCGTAACCAAGAAAGGCAATACCGCTTTCGATTGGATGGAATTCCTTTGTTTCCTTATGAATCAATTGTGCCGCAAGAAATCAAATACAATTACAATCTCGTTACTTTTGTTGAATGGTTAAAAGCAAATAAATCTGGTTTAAGACGATGAATCGACTTAAAAATATCAAGAATAAAGTTAAAAAGTTAAAGCTGAAGTTTTTAAAACTCATATTTTCAATCAAACCGCCAAAAATTTCTGAAAACCTAGTTAATCCAGAGTAACTCTCTTTTCTTCAAGATTATTAGGGTGGTTTAGATACTTCAGTACGGGGAGTTTCTCCCCACTACTGGATGATATCTAAAATCATCCGATAATATTTGGAGGAACTATAATGTTTAAATTTTTGTTCGATTGTTCGGCATTTGAAATTTCTGCTACAACCCAAGCCATCAACGATATCTTATTCCCAGTTTTTCTATTTGCGATAATTCTTTTTGCAATGTGTGAGATTTTCCTACCGACTTTGGTTCGAGAAGTCGAAATTCAAATTGATGAAAATGTTACTTATCAAAAAGATGAGTTAAAGATCAAAAGTCCTTTTTACAGAAGTACTATTGACAATTGCAAAACAAAAACGGAACTATTTGATATTGAGGTTGAGCATCAAAATCTAAAAGCTTTGGGCGTTCGTAAACTTAAGCAGTTTTGCAAAACAAACAAAGTCAAAGGTTATAGTGCTGCTTATAGTCGAGGTGGCACAGATGGTTTAATAGAATTTTTAATCCGACAGCGAATATACGTTCGCAACATCGAGCAACAAGTTAGACAGATAGAAATATAGGCCATTAGCTGATGAAATGCCCCGGCATAAAAATTTGGCTTTTAAGTTAGACTTTAGTATTCAATATTACAAATACGATTTAGGCGATCGCGCTTTTGGAAAGCGCGATCGCCTTAATTTTACTCAAAAATAAATGTTTTGTCGGCAATGGGAATTACATTAACTGCTTGCTATAAAGCAATTAACATAGTTATTTGATGTATTTTTCAATTTGACAGTAAAGCTTTACTTTGTGCTAAGGAAGGAAATTTCTGGTTTAACTTATCATTACCACCTTTAACGGAAAGAACCAATATCGAAACGGGAAATCCCGTTTCGGCTGCAAGTCCTTCCCAGCAAGCTTTTGCAGACTACAAATATAAAAGTGGTTAGTAAAAAGAATAATTTTACCTACCAGGTTTCGCCGTATTCTTCTAGCAAAGCGCTTTCACCTGTAGCACAAACGCCACACAATCCCGTGCCATAATAGCCGCCTTCAAGGGAAAGTTTTGCATTGCAGCTTTCGCATCTGTATTCTAACTGCTTTTTTTGGAATTTTTTTGATTTATTTTTGCGCTTTTTCATGACTAAAAATTACTGAAATCGTCATGAAAAATAGCGCGAAACGTTTCTTTATTCTTCTTTTGTGCGATTTTCTGATTCTTCTATGCCACTCCCAAATCTATCATCGATTGCACAGATACCAGAAATTCCTAGAAGCATATGTCCACCACCATAAATCAGTCCCTTCAGGTTGGGATGGCGGATTAGCGCATTGAGTCCTGCTAATATATACAATACTAAAATCGCTTTTATTCCGATGAAAATGACTTTAAACATATTGTTTTATGATTAGTTTTTAATTTTGAATTTAAATATTGAAACGATAGTGATAATAAAAAATAGAACTACTATCTTGTAGTCCTATATAATCCAAATAAAAATTATAAAATGAATTAGTTACTATTATAACGTCGAACAATATCCTAATTATGGTAATTGATAAAACATTTATAGTATCTAAATACAAGCTTAAAAATTTCTCCGAAAAAATCTTTATGGGAAAATTAAACTATCAGATTTTTTTGCAAAAATATCTATTATCTTTTTCCCAAAAGGCAGTATCCCCGCTTACGAAATCGGCATATATTTGTTCGCCATCCCATTTGCACAACATCCCAAAGCACATTGGGGGTAGAAAGTTTAAATAATAGTGGTAGTATTGAGCATCAACCCAAAGCTTTTCTCCCTTCTCAAGTTTTTGATAGAATTCCTCGCGAATCCAGAAAGCGCAATCGTATTTATAAGGTTCGTTATCTGTTTTAACTATTTGCGGTTGTTCTCTGCCTCCAGGAGGGTAAATGATGCCGTATTCATCTTTAACTACATAAGCATTATAGCCGTTATTCCTCAGTTCTTCGACTGCTAGTCTGAGGAAATAGTCAGATAATTCATGAGACTTTACTGAAAAGAGAATATTTTGATTTGTTCGTTTAACTTTATATGTTTGTTGCCGACAATTGTTGAGTAGTATTGTAATGGTGTTAAGGCAAAAGTTAATCATATTAATAAACCGCATTTTACCGACTTATTAATATGAATTTATATCTTGATTGATAATGAAAGTTGTTTATAAACTTGATGCTTCTTTGATTTGGGATATCTTCTCTTCCGATTTTTATGAACTTTACTTATTAATTTCGGCTTAAAATTAAGTAAGACTGAACCTAGATTCAAGGTTAGCTGCCCCTTTAATTTTCTTTTAATATTGCGCGTAATATTACAATGAGGATAGGTTATTTTTATTTTTGTATACTTTGGGTTAAAAGAGAATTTGCAATTTTTGTTGACGGTAAACCAGGCTTGATAATATATCCATCCCCAACCTTGATCTATACAGTTTCCGATTAAAATTGGAGGTAAGCTATCAAACCAGCAAATCTCAAGACGATAATTTCCATTAAGTTTAAACTGACTTTTGATAGTGGCATTAGGATGCTCAGCTTTAAATTGTTTGAACCATAGTTTTTGCTTTTCGTTTAATTGTAGTTTAGCCATTGTTGCGTGCAAATATTGTTTTTATTTGCACGCATGCGGTGTTCTTTAATTTAGAATAAGGCTAATTGTTTGGAGTTGTTGATTTGAATCTGTTTCGGTGTTTCTATTTCCATTTTTTTTGAAGTAGGCTTTATATCATTAGCGTCACGAGTTATTTGTTGGAGCCATTGAGGATTGTCTTCAATAGTCTTAATAGCTTTGACTAATTCCTTGGGTATGATTATGTTTTCATCAATCGTGGTATTCTCTTCTTCAAGATTATCATCATTGATATCATTTGTTTCGGCATTGCTAGAGTTATTATTAGCAACAATAGCTTGCTGTTGAGATTGTATTTCTAGGTCAATCTTGTTAATGCGGTTCCATATTTCTTGTAGTTTATTTTCAAATTCAAACGGTTCTCCTGCGATTTTACTAAGTCGGGTCAGTTCATTTATTTTATTATTGATTGAATTTTGAATTTCATTCCTGTAGTCGGACAAATTATCGATAAAACCGTTAATTAATTCTATAGGATTATCGTTTCTACTTTTGGTAATACTATATTGAGCATCACCAATTAACCCGATAATTACCTTTTTCTGAACCGGGCAATATCTACAATTTACATCAAAGCTACGATAATTTGTAACATATTGCTTTGATACTCTTTTTGATTTGTAGGCAATATTAACCGCTTCATGGATTGCTAATTTAGTTGCTGGTTTATCTTTTGAATTTAATTGTTGTATCCGTTTGATATCTGACTCAATTGCTTTGAATCTAGTTTGCTCATTAGAAACTTCTCTTTGGTAATCTTTGATCTGAGATTTGATTTGCAGTTGGGTGCGGTCGTGGTTAACCTTAAGAACCTGTAGTTTTGCAGCCTCATCTTGCAATTGTGCCTTTTCTTGAAGCAGACTATTCCCAGTTGCCATCAAGCTAATTTGCTGAAAATCTAACACGACTTTATCAATATCTTCGAGTTCATTTATTTCTTCTCCATTCATAAATTGCCAGGTCATCTTCTGTTTATACGCGATAGTTTGCCACCTGAAAGCGTCTAATCTTTCTGTAACATAACGGAATATATAGCATCGTTTTAGGGTAGTACCAAGAATGCTGCCGTTACCTTGCCGGATGAGTCTCCCCTCCTGTTGGGTGACATCTCGTTCTCTCCAAGGACACTGGATCTGATGTGCCGCAATTAATCCTCGCCGATGTATATTCACACCGACTCCACCTTTGTGAGTGTTGGCAATGACAATGCGAATCTTGCCTTCATCAACTAGTTGGTACAATTCATTGCGCTTGTTCTTGTTCCAATCATGGATGAATGTGATTTGAGATTGAGGAATGCCTAGAGCAACTAGAAAGTCTTTCAAGTAGTTATACACGCAATACCTACCAGGTTTAGGAGTAGAAAGGTCACAAAATATAACTTGGGTTGATTTAATACTCGTAGTTGCTTTCCATATCTTCCAAACATTCCAAATGCATTTATGGAGCTTAGAATCGATTGGTTCTGGTTCGCTATTACCAAGTAGCCTCATCCACAAAGCAGCTTTGGTTAAATCTCCCGTTAACTTGAGGTAATTATCCTCACTTGGCTCAACCTTCCTTTCTTCGATAGCTTTGGCTCTATCTAAACAATTATTTAAATAGCTTAGTTGAGCTTTAGATGGAGTTGAGATTACTTCTATATACTGGGCTTGTGGACGTTCGATTTCGCATAAATCTTTGACCATATCAAAAGTACAAATATCCAGGAATTCACTTACTATGCGCTTCAACACGACCATATTGTTGAACTGCTTTAGCCTGGTGATAGACTTGTAAGTGCCTCTGGAAGATAATTCAATACCTGTAACAGGTTTTGCGAACTGGCTAATCCAAGCATCTAAATTATCAATTCCCAGTTCTTGTAATCTGTCTAACTGAAAGAATCGCTGCCATGTAAATATCTCTACAAGACTATTGGATATTATTGTTCCACTCGCGCCGACAAATTTACCTTTATATTTTGTTGATGCATAGAAGAGATTTCCTTGCACGTATAAAGCTTTTAGATAAGTATCAGTAGCTCTTTGGGAGTGTCGAGATTGTATTCCACGAACATTCCCCATTTTAGTTGGTGCATAAAGATTTTTGGCCACATCGATTTCGTCAAATAGTAAGAAATCACATAAATCGGCAAATTCTATGTGATTATCTTTACGATCTGACTCAATTATTTCGTTAATCCGGCTTGATAAGCGATTTAGAGCGGATTTGATACGCTTGTTGTTGTTACCTTCTTCACTCAGCCACTTCTGTAAAATCTCCTTCTCTTGTTCAATGTAAGCTATTTTATATTCTGCTCCTACGGTTAAGCTGAAGAATTGAGAATGGGTGATTATGGCACCATCAAACTCGCTAGTAGCAAGGGCTGCGGTGAATAATTTGCGTCCATCTTTATTAAAACTTTTGGGTACGAATACGTTGGCTAATGGATAGAGGAGCTTCCAATCCTTATAAATTTGCTGCTCTGTGCCATTAAGGACAACTAGTACTGGTGGTTTTCTAGCTATTCCTAACCTGCGTGCTTCCATTGCAGATGCAATCAAAATAAACGTTTTTCCTAATCCAACTTCATGTCCTACAAATGTAGTACGTGAAGCAAGAATTCTGGCGATCGCATTCTTTTGTTGAGTTCTAAGTTTGATATTGGGATTACTACCAATCAGTGTTAAGTAGCTCCCGTCGTATTTTCTAGGAGTGAATACATTTATGTGAGTATTAAAATGAACTGCGATTTCAATAGACCTAGATTCGCATGACCAAACCCATTGATTCCAAGCAAGTTTGAGGGCTTCAATTTTACCCCTAGCAACGATTGTTGCTTCATCAGAAGCTGCTTTATTGTATTCTTCATTGTGGTAGATGCTGACAATAGGGTCTTGGTTATTTAGGGCATAATTGAGTATCTTGCTGCTGTCTCGGTGTGGTGTACCGTATTTTTCTAGGTCTTTGGAACTACCATCTACTTGATAAGCGCTAGTAGATTGGGTAGAGAAATATGTTATTTTAACCTTTATTCCCATCACTTCCAAAGCAAACTGTGAGTAGAATTTGGTTGCAACAAAGCTAGTACCTAACTCTGCCTTTAAATGTTGGGATAATATCTTTTCTTGCGCTTTTGCGTCTAGCTCATTCCAATTAAAATCTAGGTTTTCCAAACATTTGAAGATAGTTTCATGGTTTGTTGGAGGTAATAAAGGTATGGGTCTTGCTGCTTTTAAAGCTTGAATATTACGCTCTATGTCGCAATATCTGGCTATTTTTAACTTGGCGTAGATATTTCCGGATAAATACTCATCTTTATTTTCCCACTGATTATTTTGGGAATTTAAGTAGATAACATCTTTTGCAACTAGTTCATCAATTAGCTTTTGATAATCCCATTTTAACAAATTGCAAATAAACTCAAAATCAAGTTTACCTTTATAGTTAATTGAATGGGATATTGCTTCATCAAGATTATTAGCTATGAAAGGTGGTGAATACGATTTGCATAGTTTTTTATAGAAAATATCAATAATACCACCACCCTTTTCTAGAGTACGAACAATATAGTAGCGTGGGTCGGAACCAAGTAATTGGATATTTTGTTTACTGTTGAGTTTACCGTAACTGTTAATGAAAGTTTCGTATTGCTTAAGTAATTTCTTTTGCCATAATTTGATATCAATTCCGGTATTTTGAGCATTGATAGTGGATTTTAGAATTGAATGTAATTCTAAGAACTCATCAATCATTCCGCTATTCTCTTCATCAACTTTGACTATTGTTTTGGCTTCTCGTTTGTAATAACTTCCTAAATATTTGACAAATGTTCCTAGCTTACTTGATTGCAGTTCTTCAGGAACGATGATTGATTCAGGGAGCTTAGTACTTGAGTATTGTGGTTCTATTTTATTGGTTAATTCTTCTAGTTTTTCTTGAACATTAATATTATCTACTGGTGCAAGAGAAAAGCCGTTACCGTATAGCTTGTTAATAGAGGGTTTACCTAACATCGAATCTTGATGTTTCCGATAAATTTGATTTAATTGAACCAGTTCTCCATTAACTTTTATTTCCTTTGTGAAACACCACTGGGCTATATTACTTTCAGATGGAGATGATACCTTTTGGAATACGAGAATATCGGTTGTCACTTCAGTCCGTGCAATATTTTCAAACGTATTATTTGGGAGTCTAATTGCCTCGATAAGCTTTAACTTGTTTCCTAGCCAAGTCCTAAACTTGCTTGATTTAGCATCAAGAGTGTAAGTTGAATTGATGACGGTAATCAATCCACCAGGACGCACTAAATCTGATAACTTAGCGAGGAAGTAATTGTGGATATTAGCCTGTAGATGATTGTGTTTGGGGTCATGTAACCGATAACTACCGAATGGGATATTGCTGATCGCCAGATCAAAATAGTTGTCGGGGAAATCTGTTTGCTCGAATCCCCGGTTGTAAACAGAAGCTTCTGGATACAACATGGATGTTATTTGACTTGGAATAGCATCTAATTCAACTCCATATAGCTTGGAATTTTCAGCTATGGTAATCGGCATTGTTCCGAAGAATATCCCGGTTCCGCAGCATGGATCGATTATGCGCCCGCTTTGAAATCCAAGTTTTTGGACTATTTGCCAGATAACACGTGCTATGTTTGGAGATGTATAGTGAGCATTAACGATGCTGTTACTAGCTTTGGCGTACTCTGAATCTCCGAGCAATTCTTTGAGTTCTTTTCGTGCGGTACTGCACCAACCATTTTTATTTTCATCGAAAATCTCGTGAATTGCTCCCCAACCATTAAATTTAGCTAAAGCATCTAAATCGCGATCGCCGTTTTTGAGTGATGCTATTGCATTTTTGTTTAGCTCCCATTTTTGTTGGGGAGAAGTAAGGTTTAAAGCAGCTTCAATTTCAGATGTGATTTGATACATTTTTCTTCGGAATAATTTTTGTATTAAGAAGAAAGTTGTATCTTAATCATGGAATTAAGCTAGCCATAATTTTCATTTGTCTTTGCAGTAGTACCGCTTCGCGGAAGTAATAAGTAAGAAGTTTGATATATAAAGACTTTTCAGCCATTTTCAACGAATGCCCGAATGCCCGAATTCAGAATGAAGAATGATATCGAAACTTGGGTTGAATTCCCCACCGTCGCACGGTGTTTCAATTGCGTTGGGCATTATACCCCATTGCAATTCCAGCATTCTTCATTCTTCATTCTTCATTCTTATTAATGATTGTTTTATTTATGCCGACTTACTTATAGTAGTTATTTTTGTTATATATGAAATACTCTATATTTTTCCGAATTTGGTATATAAAATAATATCTGTCGAGACAGCAGGGTTTAAAACCCCACCGTCTGTACGGTGCTAGTAATTGGTTGGGGTAAAATACTAGGACCAATTACCTCTCTCTCTTTATGCCTTGTTTTTAACAAATGCATTTAATTTTTTGTTACCTTTTGCCAAGTATTTAGTAGATAAATAGACTAAATTTTCTATTTCATTTTTCTTCAATTTGTAGTGTATATTATCATTAACTAATTGCTTGAGTTCGTTTCCCCATTGTTGGTAAGTAGACGAACCAATAGCACCTATGCTTGATTGGATATATTTAACTAAAATTTGGGAGTTAAGCTGAAAAGTTGTTCTATTAAATAGATTTGTGCATTGTAGCAAGAATTCATAATCCGCAAATACTTTATAATCGGGATTCCATTGCAGTGAATCATTATTACAATGAGTAAACCCGTTACTATCAAATATTTGATTCTGTAATATTAATTCTTCTATAGTGCAATCAGTATTTGGAGAAATGAAAGTTTTACCGGCAGTAACAGTTTTATTATTTTTAACTACATCTCTACGTCTATTTTGAAGCGTCATACTGTATTTTACGTAGCTATTAGTTTTAAAAAACGATTTGGTGTTAGCAACAAATTCTGGAAATAACTTATTGTCGTCGTCAAGATAGCTGATTAAGTTACCTGTTGCTGCCCTAATTCCTGCATTACGAGCGTGACACAATCCAAACCCGGTTTCAGAATGTTTGGTTTCGATATAGGTAGTAGAGAAAGGTGCTATTAAATCTTTTATAATCTCTTTGCTGTGGTGGTTAGCACCATCGTTAATAACAACCCACTCGAAATCACAATCAGTTTGGGCAAGAAGACTGGAGAGTGCGATTGCACTTAATTTATCTGGACGGTTATAGGTTGCGGTGATGATTGATAATTTCATGAAACTGGAGATAACTTTTAATCTAGCGAATTAAATTTTGTATTTGGGTATATAGAATACATTATTTGTGAATAATAGAATCCTTAAAGTTGACTTCTAAAACTTGACTTATCATGTCCCACTGCCGAATATCTTGATTGTTTAATCCGTTTACTAACTCTACTTTATGACCTTTTAATCCGGCTCTAATCAAAAGAATATTTTCAGTTTTTCTGTAAATACTAAAATTTTTGTTGACTCTATCCATAATTAATCTATATCTTTCTCCATCTAGCGAAATTATTTTGTTTGTTTTATGTAATTTTTTTCTTAATAAATAAAAAAGTCTTTCTGCATTAGAGTTGACAAAAAAATGATTAGTTTTCAATGTTTCTCTAAAATCATGAGTTGATATAAAAATTAAAAGTTTTTTAGCCAAGATTATAACTTTGACTACATTTTCTTGTTGTTCTGGTGTTAAAACGGTTTTTTTATTAAAATCATAAAATACTTCTTGCATTAAATTTAACCTCGCATTATCTTTCTATGTCATTATTACTTTGTTGTTGTGGAGCGGTTTGTTGTCCATTGTCACCAGGTAGTAGTCTATCAATTTCTTTCCATTGTTGAATATCGTTGGCGGTTAATCCTCTATTAATTTCAATTTGGTTGTTGGATAGATTTTTTTTAACTAGCAAAGTTTTTTCTTCAGCACGAGAAATAGAAAAAGTTTCTCTCTGTGTATTCACAACTATTTTATATTTATTTCCTATAAGAGTAGTTTTATTTTCTTCTTGAGATAAGTTATTTTTGAGTGAATCAAACAATTGTCTTGCTTGAGGATTAATAGATGGATTTATATCTCCTGAATCTTCTGTTAAGGCATACTCTTCAACTTGAGCTATAAGATTCTCTGCAATTGAAGTAACTTCTGCTGCTCTTTTCTGCTGTTCTTGAGCTAATTCCTGATAATTCCATTTGGGTAATTCTATGTTTAGCTCCATCTTTACAAAACGTTCGGCAAGGATTGCCATTTCCGTAGGCCCAATACCACCTGGAACGGGGGTTATAATGTCGGGGATATCATAAGCACTTCTATCTACGTCTCCAGAAGGTAAATCACCCTCATTTTCTCCGGGAGTAAAACCAGAGTCTACAACTAATCGATGCTGAGGGAGGATGTAGGGAGTTGCTAAACCAGCTACACCAGTGACTGAGACTACGATATCGGCTTCATTTGTTCTAGATTTGTCGTCTTCTTGTTCGAGTACGAAAGAGCTTATACCGTTTTCTTCTAGATAGTTCCTAACCCCTCTTCCTATAAATCCATCTCCACCTATAACTGCAACGTTAGAATCAGGTTGAGCGTATGACTCAACTATTCTAGCTACACCTTCTGCTGTAGCTGGTGAAGAAAATAACTCATTAGGTTCTCCTCTGACGCAATCAATATCTTTTTCTGGTGCTAGCTGCTTAATTGATGAATAAAATTCAGGGGGTACTGGAAGTTGAACTATTGCGGCTTTTACATTTTCGTCTTCGTTAATAGATTGGATTATTTGCTGAAACTGTTCTACAGAAGTTTCTTCAGGGTTTAATGTTACGCGGTTTGCTTTTACTCCAAAAGATTCAAAAGTTTTGACTTTTTGGTTTTCTGATACTAATGCTGCTTTATACTTCGCTTTTTGTATTCGCTCACGTTTAGTTAATTCATCTCTTTGTTGATTTAGTTCTGCTGGTACTTCAAATCTAACAATTGATATTTCTTTTCCTTGAAATTGCTGTTGATATTGTTTACATTCATTCTTAAGATGCTCTTTTATTAAATTGCCATCAATCTTCATATTATATTCCTTTGATTTTAAAAAAATTAGAGGGGATATAAATCCCCAGTTTTATAGTTTTTCGTATCGTATTATTTATTTAAAATTAGGATATTCATCGATTTGACCTATAATTTTTCCATCAACTTTTACTGTGTGAACTATATAGTTAGTATCTCTATAGCCTCCTAATGTAATTTCTTTCCCCTGGTATTCATTTTCAAACCATTTTATAGCTTCCTCTTTTGTCTCGAATGTTTGTTTAGATGCTTCCCCAGGAGGTAGTTCCCATGCTTCTTTATCATCTGAGCTACAAACAAATCTACCCATATTATTTTCCTGAATCATAAATCAATACTCCTTAATTTTATTATTGAAACAGTTCAATAACTGCAAGCGTAGCTTTTCTTGATTATTTAAATTAAGATGAAATATATAGACTAGTAAAAATACTTATAACCATCATATGCTGGTTATTCATTATTTATATCTATTTTTCAATAAGCAACATTAAAGTTTTTACAAACAATAGAGTAAAAATTAGAAAAGTCCTTCAAACGTATTTGCAGATAACGTCTTTTGTTTGGGCTGTATAGAATATCTTTCAACCAAATTTTGTTTAGCTTTATCAAAACGTTTATCGTTTAGTTTTTGTCTAGGAATAAAAGCACTTGTATAATTAAAAAAATCCTGTGGATTTATTTGAACTTTGCCGACTCCGACTTCATTACTAAATGATAGATATCCTGTTAACTGTGGCAGATATTGTAATTCTGTTGGTAATACTGCATAGGTTTCTCTAATATTTGATGATTGAGAATAATTTTTGTTGTCAACTTCTTCAAATCGTTCTTGCTTGCCGATAATTTCGGACATGGTGGTAGCCGTTTTGGGATCGCGGCAATTTAAAATTAACTTAGTTGCTAAACCTTGGAGGATAATACGGGTTTCGTATTCACCATAGGTTTTGAGTATTTGAGCTTCAGTTTGAGTACCGAGTATGGGACAAACCTTAAATTTACGCCCTTCGGAAAGCAATCGGGGAAGTGATTCAAGACGATTTAATGCTCCCAACTCATCAATTACTACAGCAGTTTTTAACGTGCGATTATTTGATAATATTCCCTTTAAGATAAGCTCAAATATTACCGTATACAGTGGCTTGTATATTTCTACTGAATCTTCAAACAATGGTAGGAATAAAGATTGTTTGCCATCCAAAGCCCATTCATAAAAGCTAAAATTACCTTTGTTCGGTAGTTCCCTATAGAAACGAGAATAAGGAGTCAAAGTAGCGATTATACTTGAAATAGTTTTCTCCGCACCAAAAGTCTTTACGGACGGTGTTTCCTTTAACAATATTTCAAGTTCTTCCATATTTAGTTTAGATATAGAAGCCCACACTTCAGCATTATTTTTACAGCGACTGTAGATATCGCTAAGCAACGCACGAGCGCTATAAACCCAAAATTTATCCTTATTATTGTCTTCAGGTACTATTCCCGCGCTGATAGTTTCATGACGTAAAGGTTCAGCGGTATGACACCATTTGACGCTACGTTTATCGGTGGGATTGAATAATAAATCTTTGTCTTCTTGGTAAAATTTTTGGGTGAATTCTCCGTTTCTATCGAAGCAAACTAACCGGAAATCGGAACGTTGACGGATTTGTTTTATGAGCGCGGTGATTGCTTGTGATTTACCAGTACCGGGGGAACCGATAGTAAATATTCCTAACGTTTCTAGATATGGTGGAAGTCGTACACCACCAATTGATAATTGAGGTTCATTAAAGCCGTATATTTTGTTTTCTGAATCGTTGAGATGTTTGTCAAGAAGCGTTTGTAATTGGTTTAAAGATTCAGTAATATAAGCACCGCGTAAAATTTTCATTTTTGACTATAAATTCAGTGGGTTAAATACATTTGGTAATATAGTTTTAAATCCTGCTTCACAAGTAAGAAGCAAGAAGTAACACCGGAACCCGGCATGGTAGAGGATTCAAGTAATGAATTTTGTTTTTATTCGTCTTTGAAAGACGAGGCTTTATACCATACTTCGGACTTAATTAATTACTTTTTACTTCTTAGGAGAAACCGTAAAAAGAAAATACCAGCCGTGGTAGAAGGATTATTGGTTTTTACGAGAGATATTGATTTGACGGCTGGTATTTTCTTTCTAGGAAAGTGCCTTACTTCGCGACGATAGCTCTCAGGGCTTTGGTAACCTAATTTAATGAATCTGGAAGCAAACAGGCAACTATCCGTGGTGTTTATTGAATTCAAGGTAAAATGAAACAAATAGAAATATTTTCTAATCAATTTA
>JBCBQE010000009.1:0-24940 GCA_039820385.1 Cyanobacteria bacterium J06635_10 | reverse complement strand
ATTAACAAATTTATCGAATCTCTCATTTTTTTATTCTTAGATTGCTCTATAGAATAGTCAAACCTTAGAGTTTATCAAGTAATAACTCAATATATTAATTTTTTTTTCACACCAGTGTAATGTTGTACTTTAATACCGGATATTGCTGTTTAAATTGTGTATCCTGAAAAAAACTAATGAAACTTTTAGCAAAGGTCAGTCTAATGACTCCTAAAATGATGCGTCAAGTGTGGTCGGTGGTAGAAACAATCCAAACCAAAACGTTGTTGCAAATGGATGATGCAAGCTTGGTTCAGTTGTTAGTAAAACAAACAAGAAACCAAGCATCTCTAGATTGTCACGAAGCCGATTTTCTTGGCGATTACATTCAATCCCGACTTCCTCTTATCCGCGATATCGCCCATGAACGCCAATACAATTTACAATCAACGTACAATTGACGAACAAGTTGTTAAAACATCATCGCTTTGTAGTGAAAGACAAGGACATATCACTTTTCGGCTGCTGTACTTGCGCTACAAAAAACAGATATTCATTCGCGATTATTTTGGGGTAAGTATCCTTCCACCAAACAATCAGAACCTACAATTCTCATCTCTACACGCTCCAAACACAGCGCTTGAGTCATTGTAGTAAAGCCCAAATTACCTACCGGTGTGGGAGCATTATTGCCACCTATAATTTTCGGAGCTATAAATGCTAAGACTTTTTGTACTGCTCCTTGATCGATCGCACTAGCTGCTAAAACTCCTCCACATTCCCACAGCACCGAACTTAAACCCTTGTCATATAAATAAGTCATGACTCTCGCGGGTGTGAGTGGTGATAATTCCACCACTTCTACGCCTTGTTTTCGTAAAAATTCTTGGAAGTCAGGATTAACTCCGAGCTCGGTTAATACAAGAGTGGGGGCAACATCTGTTTGCCACAGATGTGCTTGGGTAGGTAAATCAAGACTACGACTCATAACTACTCGTAGGGGGTTGTGCGCCCCTACCAAACGAGGAGTTAGACGGGGATTGTCTTGACGTACTGTATTTCCGCCGACGATAACAGCATCACATCCAGCCCGCACTTGTCTAACTGTGCTGCGAGCATCTTGGTTAGTTATCCAGGCACTATGACCTGTGGTAGTAGCAATTTTACCATCCAAAGTCATAGCATATTTCAAAATACCCAAAGGTTTTTTATAAAGAATCCGATGAATAAAACCTTCGTTTAGTTTTTTGCAGGCTGATTCTTCAACTCCTGAAAGTACTTCGATGCCAGCTCTTCGCAAGCGATCGATTCCACCTCCTGCAACTAATGGATTGGGATCGATCATACCTACCACAACTTTTGCCACACCTGCGGCTACTAGAGCTTCCGAACAAGGGGGAGTACGTCCATAGTGATTGCAAGGTTCCAAACTAACGTAAATCGTTGCTCCACGAGCATTTTCTCCAGCGGCTTTGAGTGCAAAAACCTCAGCATGGGGTTCGCCAGCGCGGGGATGAAAACCTTCTCCGATAATTTCACCATCCTTGACAATTACCGCTCCTACCATTGGATTTGGTGAAGTATATCCCAAAGCACGACTAGCGAGTTCCAAACAGCGCCGCATCATTGCCCGATCGAAATCGCTTCCTACCGCCGAGTCATAGTTTGAGCCTGCTTCTTGTGAAGATTGTAATCTTAATTCATCTTCTTTTTCCTTTTGGATATTAGATACCAATTTATCTGTACTATCTAAGCCAGGAGAATTATTCATAAGATACACTCAGTAGTTTGAAAACTCAGATTTTTTAAAGCTGAGAGGAAAAACGCCATCTGTGGTTTTAACCACCGTGATCATAAAATTTTTTATGATGAAATACTCAATGCAGGAAGTTGACTTGCTTCCACGGCTTCGTAGTAGTAACCTTGTAGGTAACGAGTGTCTACGAAAATTGAGTTTTGGGGTGCGGGGGCGAGTACATCCTCTTGTTAACCGTAACCGCGCCTGGAATTCCCCAAACGGGCGTAAGTACGTACACATATTGCGAGTAGCTTGGGGAGGGGGATAAAGCTCAGATCTTTTAAGGCTGAGAATGGTTACAACACGAGGAAACTTATGTGAGTACTTTGACGTAACTTAATCAATTTCCCAGATAATTAGGAAGCATTCTTCTTCAATTCGGTAAGAGAAATTGATCGAAAACCCAATTTAGCTTGAAATCTCAAAACTCCACTTCACTTAACTTCTTGCATCCATATTGCCAGAGCCAGCACAATAAATTCCAACAAAATTAAGGAGGAAGGAATCACACATTACTGCGATTCCCTCCTCCTTCTTCGATTTAGCTTCGGATTCTAAATTCCTAGACACTCCTCCTCACTTCACACTCCGCCTCTAGACGGCCGTTCCGATAGAGATAAATACTTAAAAATGAATTACCAATGCCCAACGCCTGATGCCGAATTAAGACGATTGCTCAGCCAACTTCAACTGTTGCCACCAACGATTTAAAGGATAGTACACCACAGGTGCCCAAAGACTGCTAAGAATAGCAGAAGCCAGAGTCACCTTTTTGTAATATGCCCAAATCACATCAGAACTAGCAATATTCATTGCAATCATCTGCAATGCAAAAATCGTATCCGATAAAATCGCCATCAGGAAAACGATTAAGGCAATAGAAATAAAATCTTCTTGGATAAAACGTTGTTTCTGAAACAAACCAATTAAAAAACCTACCAAACCCAAACTTAAAGCATGAGTTGGCTGGGGTGATGTCATTGCATCTTGGAGCAAACCTAAAATTATACCAGCAAAAGCCCCTTGCCAAGCGGAACGCTTAACACTCCAAGCCACAACCCAAATTAACAGCCAGTTAGCTCCGATTCCCAACAATTCCATACCAGGAAAGCGAGTTGGTAACAGAAATAAACATAATAATACAGACACAGCAATTACTCCCCAGTCTGTCATTTGACGCATGCGGGGATGCCAACGAGAAAGAGGTTTAATGGGCTTTTTCGGTTTTTTGCGTCGAGATGGGGGCTGTTGAGAAGTTTGTTTTTTTCTCACCCAAAATTTGGGAATCTTCATTTCCTTCTAGTCAAATGTCAACTTACTTGGGGTGTATTTTATTTTTTGGGTGCTGGATTTTTTGGCTTGGGATTAACCGTTACCCAGTCAAGAGAACGAATTGGTGGGAAAAGTTCTATTATTGCAACTGATGCAGGAAGTCTTTTTAAATCTAATGATTTTATTTTTCCGATAGGTATGCCCGAGGGAAACTTAGAACTGTAAGTTGAAGTCGAAACTACATCTCCGGGTTTTGCGTTGGGTACTTTCTCATAAAATTCTAATATCGCATCAGCAGAACCGTCTCCTCTTAAAATACCTTTGGCTCCGGTACGGCTGATATTTACACCTACTCGTGAATTCATATCGCTAATTAACAAGACACGGCTTGTATTGGAAGTTACGCTGTCTATTAAACCAACTAAACCGCCTTCAGCCTTGACTACGTAACCTTGTTTAACACCTCTAAGGCTACCGCGATTCAAAGTCACCTGTTGCCACCAATTGTCTGCACTACGCCCAACCACGCGAGCCGGAATCGTAGGTAAATTTTTTGGTTCTTTCTCTACATACTTTAATAAAGCCTTGAGATTCTTATTCTGGCTTTCTAATTCAACTATCCTAGCTTGTAGTTCCTGAACCTTAGCATCCTTGAGATATTTTTCTTGATTTGGTTGTTTGTGGAACACTTCAAACGGACGAGTAATTCCATCGTACAACTCAACTAAAAGTTCACCTTGAGTTTGGCGAACTACCAAAGTACCACCAACCACTAAAACTAATAAACTTAACTGTAACCCAAAACGCTCCCACCAGCGACGTGCAGTAAACATATAAACCGACCTATAGCAGAAAATTTACTTAATAATCTGAATAAGAAAATATCGGATTCCATGCAGAATCCAATATCTTCTCGATAGCATAGCGAAGCTACATATTGCGAGAACGTGCGCTGAATACCCGTTCTAACTGTTTGAAATTTTCTAACACGCGACCAGTGCCCAATACCACACAGCTTAATGGATCGGCAGCAACGTGTGTCACAATGCCTGTTTCATGGCTGATTAAAGTATCTATGCCCTTGAGCAAAGCACCACCACCAGCAAGCATAATGCCCCTATCAATAATATCTGCCGCCAATTCCGGAGGCGTACGTTCCAATGTCCGCTTCACTGCTTCAATAATAACTGAAAGCGGTTCAGCCATGCTTTCACGAATTTCTGGTCCTTTAATCGTAACCGTTCTTGGCAGACCAGAAAGTAAATGTAAGCCTCGAACTTCCATGATGGCTTCTTCATCATCATGAGTAGGATAAGCAGAACCAATACGAATCTTGATATCTTCTGCTGTACGTTCCCCAATCACCAGATTATGAACTTTCTTCATATACTGAGTAATTGATTCCGTTAATTCATCTCCAGCAATACGTACCGATTCGCTCAGCACCGTACCTTGAAGACTCAACACTGCAACTTCAGTGGTACCACCACCGATATCAATAATCATATTACCAGTAGGTTCCGCTACTGGCAGTCCTGCCCCAATCGCTGCTGCTACAGGTTCATCAATTAAGTAAACTTCTCTAGCCCCTGCTTGAGAAGCAGCATCCATGACAGCCCTTCTTTCAACCCCAGTTACACCACTTGGAATACCAATTACGATCCTAGGTAAAACTAAAGATTTACCCTCGTTCACCCGCTGAATAAAATTCTTCAGCATCAACTCAGCAGTATCAAAGTCAGCAATTACACCATCACGTAAAGGACGCAAGGCAATCACATTTCCCGGAGTTCTACCGAGCATTTTCTTAGCATCTTCTCCCACAGCCAGCGCAACCTTCTCGTTTTGGTCGATGGCAACAACTGACGGTTCTTGGAGTACAATGCCTTTACCGGAGACATAAACGAGAGTGTTGGCAGTACCCAGGTCGATACCCATATCCCGCGACAAGGAAAACTTACTGAAAAGACCCACGCGTTTCTTGGCCCCCTATTCTCGTTACTTTTTTACAACGTCCGAAATACCCAATCGTGCTGGATTCTATTATTTTTTTTGACCTGAGTCTAGTAAAGCAGATTAACTTTTTATATATCTTTTCCGAATCTTTACTATCTTCGTGCACCTTCTGCTTAATTCTTCGTTTCAATCAATCTATCAGCATACTTTTGCAATTTGGGTATAGTCATTTTTATCATCTATTTCATAATTTTTATTGTTAATTATTTAACACTACGTCAAATGTGTTTTAATCCGCTATTATAGGAATAAAAATAGAATAGTACTTGAGTACTAAACACCTTAGCCTATGAGTATTAATGTAGTTCACCTTGTCGGTCGTGTAGGTACCGACCCCGACATGAAATATTTTGAATCTGGTACTGTTAAGTGTAGGTTAACCCTAGCAGTTAATCGTCGTAGAAAAGATAGCGAAGCAGACTGGTTCAACCTCGAACTCTGGGGTAAAACAGCAGAGATTGCTAATAGTTACGTGCGTAAAGGTAAACAAATTGCTGTTAGAGGTTCTTTGAAATTAGATACTTGGAACGATCGCTCTACAGGCGTACCTCGTTCTACACCAATTATTCTAGTAGACGACCTACAGTTATTAGGCTCTAGGCGAGATACCGAAACTGAAATGATGAATAACAGTCCGGAACATTTTTAATTAGTTGTTAGTTGTTAGTTGTTAGTTGTTAGTTGTTAGTTGTTGGTTGTTAGTTGCTGGTTGTTAGTTGTTGGTTGTTGTAATATTTACCTGATTATCATTGATAATTGAACCAAAGCATTTACTATTCACCACCGACTACTCACCATTAACCACTTATTGCCTTTACTAGGGCCAATACAACTGAAAACTGCTTTGATTTATCCTTTGCAGTTGCCGATATTCCAAGTTAATGTTTGGGAATTTTAACAAATAACCACTAACAACCAACAACTAACCACTAATTGTTTGGGAATTTGAACAAATAAAGTAGGTAGGCGTAATTAAATATAAGATAGAACCTCACCCCGCCGTGAGCGGCACCCCTCTCCAAAGCATCGGAGAGGGGTTGGGGGTGAGGTTTTATAGTTAATTTGAGCTACTTATTAACAACCAACAACCAACAACCAACAACTAATTATTTAGGAATTTGAACAAATAACCACTAACAACTAACAAATAACCACTAACAACCAACAAATAACCACTAACAACCAACAACCAACAACTAACCACTAATAACTAATTCGTAACGTAACAGAAGCTCCCACTTCTTGTTCGCCGCCAACAACAGAGGTGGGTGCGGCTTCTGCTATTGCTGCTGTGGGAACTGCCCTACGATACATCACAGGTTCGGGCATAGAAGCATTATTGATTTGAATATTAACTATTTCTTTCGGTGTAAAACCCAAACTCGAAAAAACTGCATAGGCTTGTTTTTGAGCCTCTTGAGTAGCTTCTTTGAGTGCTTGTTGTCGTGCTTGAGTAATTGCTTCTTCAGTAGCGACAAATCCGACGCTATTAATTTGCGTAGCACCAGCTTTTATGGCTTCATCCAACAATTTACCAGCCCTTTCGGTTTTGACGCGAAAACTCACGGTATTTGTAGCTTCGTAGCCTTGAATTTTCCGTACATTATTTTTATAGCTATAGGTGGGGCTAAGTCGGATGCCCGTGGTTTCTAACTTTTCTACGTTCCGCGACTTGAGTAATGTTACTATAGCGTTAGACTTACGAGCAGCTTCTTGCTGTACAGTGTTTGCTACTTTACCCTCAACCTGCACTCCCAAACTCACTTTAGAAAAACTTGTAGGAATTGTTTCTACTCCTCGTCCTGTAACAGTCAAAGTGCGTAACATTATTTTATCTTCTGCCCAACTAGGTTGAACCGAAGCAATACCTATTAGCAATGCTATGGGTAAAGTTTTCCATAAATTTTTGTAACCCTGATATTTATAGCCAGATAATTTTACTTTATTCATAATATTTTTGACTTCTAATTGAATAATTATCTTTTGTTATTTACTTTAGAGTATTTACTGAGTTTAAATGTTCCTATTGACCATCGGTAGTGAAAAAATCAAGGTGTGGCATGTATAGAAAAAGATATATTATTTGATTGAATTACTAATCACAAATCATATATATGAACTGGTTGTTGAAAACCGAACCTAACGAATATTCCTATGCCGATTTAGAAAAAGAAAATACTGCGGTATGGGATGGAGTCAAAAATGCTCTTGCTCTTAAGAATATGCGTACAATGCTTCCAGGAGAAGAAGCTTTCATTTATCACACTGGTAAAGAAAGAAGAATTATCGGAGTTGCAGAAATTTTGAGTAAAGCATATCCTGACCCCAAATTAAATGATACTAAAAGAGTGGTTATAGATGTACGGGCAGTACGACAATTATCGGAACCTATAACTCTCAGTCAAATCAAGCAAGACGAAAGATTTGCAGGTTTTGAATTATTGCGCCTACCAAGACTATCAATAGTTCCAGTTTTACCCCAATATTGGCAGTGCTTGCTAGAGTTAGCAGGTAATAGAATCTAGTGCTACAAACAATCCATTGCAGTATGTTTATAGTAGGAGGTTTTAACAAACTCTAAATGATAGAAAAGTGCTAAAGTTAGAGGCGACTTTTCTTGAATATAACAACCATTCCATTTCCCCCCCTGGCAACTGTAACCGAAACAGTAGATAGTTCGCTGATAGCAGCAGCAGTGCTATTAAGTTTGGTCATAGTTTACTTTGGCAGCAAGCTTGGCGGGGAAGTATCTAGTCGTGTGGGTTTACCACCCGTCTTGGGAGAACTTTTAGCTGGTGTTTTGGTAGGTATTTCTGCCTTACATCTGTTAGTGTTTCCAGAATCAGGAGCAGATAGCTCTAGTTCTTTACTAATCAGCTTACTTGAAACTACCGCTGGTTTAAGTCCCGATGCAGCCCCAGAGCTATTTGTAGCTCAATCTGAAGTCATTTCAGTTTTAGCAGAATTAGGAGTAATTATTCTGCTATTTGAAATCGGCTTGGAGTCTAATTTAAAAGACTTGATAGAAGTCGGTTTTCAAGCAACTATAGTCGCTATAGTCGGTGTAATTGTTCCCTTTGTTGCAGGTACAGCAGGGTTGATGATGTTATTTAACATTGCTGCTATACCAGCAGTTTTTGCCGGGGCTGCGCTGACTGCAACTAGCATAGGTATTACTTCCAAGGTACTAAAAGAACTGGGGCGGCTTAATTCTAAAGAAGGACAAATTATTCTTGGTGCTGCTGTAATTGATGACGTATTGGGGATTATCGTTTTAGCTGTAGTAGCAAGTCTTGCTAAAACAGGTGAAGTCGATGTAAGCAAAGTTGTTTATTTGATCCTCAGCGCTAGTAGTTTTCTTATCGGTTCAATTGCTTTAGGAAATGTTTTTAACAAAGCCTTTGTAGCAATTGTTAACAAATTGAAAACTCGCGGCGAACTGATTATACCGGCGTTCATCTTTGCTTTTGTAATGGCATATCTGGCTGCAGTAATCCAGTTAGAAGCGATTCTGGGTGCTTTTGCTGCTGGCTTAGTCTTGGAGGAAACCGATAAGCGTAAAGAATTACAAAAACAAATCATTCCAATTGCTGATATGTTGGTGCCGATTTTCTTTATCACAGTTGGAGCGAGAACCGATTTAAGCGTTTTGAATCCAGCTGTTCCCAGCAACCGCGAAGGTTTAATTATGGCAACATTCCTGATTAGTATTGCCATCGTAGGTAAAGCGATCGCAGGTTTTAGTGTCTTCAATCAACCCCAAATTAATCGTTTAGCGATTGGCGTGGGAATGATTCCTCGAGGGGAGGTGGGATTAGTATTTCTTGGCATCGGTTCCGATACAGGAATTCTCTCCAAACCATTAGAAGCAGCAATTATTATGATGGTTATTCTAACTACCTTTTTAGCTCCTCCTTTACTAAGATTTGCCTTCCCTCAAGGAGCAACTGCAAAAGGAGAAGAAATAGTGGTAGAAGTTTCACCAGGCGTTCAGGAGGTGATTAGTGAAGGGCAAATTGAATTGAATTCAGATTCCGAATAGTATTTTTGGTTTATTACCCCAAGCCGCTGCTAAATCCATAGTTTTACCTAGAATTGGAGGATTGGGAATCACGGAAAAGTTGATCTTTTTCTTTCCTCCAATTTCAATTTCTGTAACCCATAGTTTAAAATTGTGTTACTTTATATAAAGTATTTTTTTGCTTTATGCAGAAGTATTTTTACTTAAGTAATTAAACGCAAAATACAGTAATAAAAGTATTTATCGTTGAGAATGTATGAGATTAACGGAAACTTCTAGATTAAAATCTCCGTCCCTTTTAATTGTAATTTTTGAGGAGTTTTTTTACATTTAGTAAAATCAGCTACTTGACGAGTACCCTTGACGGGAACTCTTGACTAAGTTAATTAAGTCTTCCGTCTTATCGTACTATTTTAAAGCTGATAATTCTTATGGGCGTGCATTGATTACCGCTTCATTCAAAAATTTCACAAATTCCTTAACCTGCATAATGTCTTTCACTGGAAATGACTGCGACATTTAATTATAGTTATCTTTTTGTGGGTGTAATCCCAAATCCTTTATACGCAGAATTTTATTGCCATAACGACATAAAAGAATAATTTCTCATGCTAGAATTCTTTGCCAACAGTAGCCGCGTCCTTTTTGAAGAGACGTTTTCTACTGTAGATGCATAGTAGTCAAAAATTGTCTATTACGGCAAGTCTCACTGGTAACATATTTATCTTTAATCACAATTCTCGCTTAGATAGTACGAGCAAGAATTGAAACTTCTTATAGATTACCGCCGCTAAGAACGTAAATGCGACTCAGGAGAAAGCACTTTGAAACTACACTGGTTGGTACCCGGGACTTTTGTAACTGTCTCTCTGTTATCGTCGCCTGCGGATGCAGCAAAACTAAAATCTTGGAATTTTGACGCTAATCAAAATCGCTTAGAATTTAATACTGATAGTGCTGTACAACCAAAGGCGCAACTAATTTTTGATCCTACTCGTGTGGTAATTGATTTACCCGGAGTTAAATTCGGTCGTCCACAACTTAGAAAACCTGTAGGTGGTGCTATTAGTACTGTCCGTATCGGTCAATTTAACCCTACAACCACACGCATAGTAGTTGAATTAAGTCCTGGTTATACTTTAGATCCAAATAAAATAAAATTTGAAGGAATAAGTCCTAGTCGTTGGAGGGTACAATTACCATCACCAGTACTTGAAAGGGCAGATTCTGAGGAAAGAAGTATCTACAGCGTAGTGCGAACAAACGAAACTACAGCTAGTACTAAATCCAACAGCGATCAAACAGTAATCACAACTGCTCAAGGAATTGCTCAAATTGAAAGAGTACTTCCCACAGGTGATGGCTTTTTTGTTCGTACAAGTGGTGGTAAACCATCTTCGGTAAGAGTTAGGCGCGATCGCAAAGAATTTATCGATGTAGATATTACTGGAGCTGCATTATCTTCTAACTTACCCCGAAACGAATTTCCAATCAATCGTTTTGGTGTAAGAGGTGTTGAATTTAAGCAATTAAACTCAACAACAGCTCGTATTACTTTGCGGGTAAGCAAAAACAGCCCTGACTGGCGAAGCTCAATTAGCAGCATTGGCGGTGTTGTTTTACTACCTAATGGTAAAGTTAGCCAATCGTCTAGAAATAGTAATTCTAACCCACCAGTAAGAACAATACCTACTCCATCTCCACCACCAAAGGCAATTGGAACTAAGTCTTTAGCTGAAATTAGATCTGTAGAATTGGATAGTAGTGGCAAAAAATTAGTTATTAAGGCTGACAAATTGTTATCTGGAAGCACCAGCGGTTGGGACAAAGCCACTTCGATGTACCGCATTCTCATTCCTAACGCTCGCTTAGCATCTTCCGTAAAAGGACCAGATTTTAAACCTAATAGTTCTGTGTTACGGGTACGTATGCAACAGCAAAATTCAAATACTGTTGCTATTTACGTTTTACCAGCAGCACGAGTCAGTTTTGGAAGACTTGATGTCAGAGGCAACCGATTATCTTTAGCATTACAGCGTAATAGTACAGTCAGTGTACCAATTGCTTTACCTCCAATACCACAACCGAATCCAGTTGCCGGTTCCAAACCTGTTCCTCCCAAGCCCAAACCAAAACCAGCCCCAAGTAGGCCAGCTCCTAGAGGACAAGTACTAGTTATGGTCGATCCAGGGCATGGTGGTAAAGATCCAGGTGCAATTGGTATTGGTGGATTGCGAGAAAAAGATGTAATCTTACCTATAAGCCAAAAAGTAGTACAAATACTGCGGAAAAATGGAGTTAATGCAGTATTAACTCGCAACACTGACTATTTTGTTAGCCTCAAAGGAAGAGTTAACATGGCAGAAAGACGCGATGCAGATTTATTTGTCAGCATCCATGCCAATTCTTTAGGTTTAAGCCGTCCCGATATTAGCGGTTTAGAAGTTTATTACTACAATAGCGGTAAACGACTCGCTGACACTGTTCGTAAAAGCATTACCCGAACCGTGAGAGTTAAAGATAGAGGAATACGAAGAGCTAGATTTTACGTACTCCGCAAAACTTCTATGCCAGCGATTCTAGTTGAAACTGGTTACGTAACTGGTAGAGAAGATGCTGCTAAATTAAAACAAACTTGGTACCGAAATAAAATGGCAGAAGGTATTGCTGATGGTATTCTGCGGTACCTCAAGCGTAAGTAGAAATATATAAACAGATCGTAAGTAGCGAGTAAAATTGGGTAAATTTACTCATTAGAAATTGTCATCCGAAATTAAAAAGAGCGGTTATTATGGGGGAATTCTTGGCTCGCTTGCGAGGGAGAATTCCCCTAATCTTATTGACCAGTCTCGATAGTAATCGCAACTGGTATTCATCAATTTGAACTGAATTAAAGACCGCAAATTGCAAAAATGTTATTTATGAAGAGAAAAAATGATTTAAATTATGACTTTTATCTGTTCTAATCAAATATATTACCATTTCTTACTAATAACATTTGATGTGCATTGATAATCTCATACTTCATCAAGCTCAAGCTTAAGCTCAAAAACAAATCGAGAAATTAGACTGATTTTTAAATAGCTTTATTCTCATTTGACAGGAACATCATAAATTCTAAATCCTGCATTTTTAAGGTAACTATAGCCCAAGTTGCTCGATTATTTATTAGCCCAAAGTATTATTTTTTGTAAATTGGGGAACATTTTCGATCAAAAATGCAAACTTTAACTAGATATTTTCTGAAATGATTCCAAAATTAAAACTATGGACCCCTTTAAAAACTAAAGTCAAGCTAAACCAGAACTATTTATCTTAAAATCCCTTGATTAAAATTCTTATATTAGGATCTATATCGCACGAGAGATAATTAGATTTTTTTTACCAGCACTACTTATTGATTAAAATTACACGTTATGCATAGAAATTTTTAGTTGAATAAAATATCACTAATTGGATTTTACATCTGAGTTAAACTTTAGCTCCGCCGGATATTGGTATAATCAGAGCTAAAAACTGGCAGAATGATGCCCTTGAAGCAGATAAATAAAAAGCTTCATGCTAAGGTTAATGCGATTAACAATGTCTTTATGCGCGATCGATTATTTGCTGCAATGGGTGCTGCTCTATTCGGAAATTAAAAGTGGCTATGCTTGCTTACATATCTAGCTAGACATGAAGTAGTAAAACTTTTACTTAATAGTTATCAATAAAATGGGAATTAGGAGAAAAGGTTGTGAAAATACACTGGTTAGTATCTGGTACTACTTTTTTAACTGCACTAATGCTATCGTCACCCGCTCACGGTGCGAAGCTATCTTCTTGGCGTTTTAATGCTAATCAAAACCGACTGGAATTTCAAACCGATGGTGCAGTTCAACCCAAGGCACAACTAATCTTTAATCCTACTCGTTTGGTAATTGACTTGCCAGGAACGACATTTGGGCGTCCCCAGTTAACCGAACCCATAGGCGGCGCTATTCGTTCCCTTCGTGTCGGACAGTTTAATCCACAAACCGCTCGTATAGTTCTTGAAATGAATCCGGGCTATACTTTAGACCCCGAGCAAGTCAAATTTTTAGGTATAACCCCTAGCAATTGGAGGGTACAGTTACCATCGCCGAAAGCTGAAAAAAATACTGTTTCTCCTAGAAGTATGTACAGTGTAGTTACACCAACACCTAACCCTGCTCCAAGGAAAACAATTGCTGCTAACACTTCAATTGCTGCTAACACTTCAAATGCAGCAACGAAAATTGAAAGCTTACAAGTCACCGGAGATGGTTTTTACATACGTACCACTGGAGCCAAACCTGAAATTAAAGTTAATCGTACTCGCAATCGCAAAGAAATTAACATTGATATTTTAGATGCAGCTTTGGCTGGGGCAGTACAACGAGAGATATCGGTAAACAAGCACGATGTTAGCCGCATTCAGTTCAGCGAAATCGATGGTAGAAAGCCTGCGCTTCGCATGACTTTAGAGGTGGATAAAGATAGTCCTGATTGGCGAGCTACAACCAGTGGTAATAATGCTTTAATAGTCTTACCAAATCGTTTGGGTCGTAATTTATCTAGAAGTCGCAGTTCTAATAAGAATAGTAGTTCGACTTCTTCGGATGTTAGTCAATCAAATTCTTTTCCCGTTCCAGCAGCTCCAACCCCAAGTAATTCATCGGTAGCAACAATTGAATCTGTAGAATTAGCTCCTACTAGTAATCAATTACTAATTCGAGGAAATCGAAATTTATCTGCTGTTGGTGGTTGGGATAGAAAATCTGGGTTGTACCGCATCACTATTAATAATGCGAAATTAGCTCCTAAAGTTAAAGGTCCTAAATTTACCGCTAGTAGCCCCATTTTACGAGTACGACTACAACAACTTGACAATAACAAAGTTGCTATCTTTGTCCAACCTGCATCTGGAGTGCAAATTGGCGAACTCAATCAACTTCTCAATCAGCTTTTATCCTTAGAATTACAACGTACCCGTAGAGTTACACCTCCTATTAGATCTCGTGGTTTACCTCCCATAGCTCGTCCAATTCCACGAGCTTTACCACGTAGTCCAATTATGAATCTTCCACCCGGTACATCGCGCCGCACTATACCATCGCGAATTCCTAATGGTAGAGTTGTAGTTATGATTGACCCCGGACATGGTGGTAAAGATCCAGGTGCAATTGGTATCGGTGGATTGCGAGAAAAAGATGTTATTTTACCCATCAGTTTAAAAGTTGCACAAATTTTAGAGCAAAACGGAGTACAAGCAATACTCACTCGCGATTCCGACTACTTTGTTAGTCTTAAAGGTCGAGTAGACATGGCTGAACGTGCAAATGCCGGTTTATTTGTCAGCATTCACGCTAATTCCGTAGGTTTAAGTCGTCCGGATGTCAGCGGTTTAGAAGTTTATTATTACAACAGTGGCTATAACCTAGCCCAAGATGTGCGCCGCAGCGTATTAAGTTCTGTAAATGTTAGAGACCGAAGAGTGCGAAAAGCCAGGTTTTATGTTCTCAGAAAAAGTTCCATGCCGGCAATTCTTGTTGAAACAGGTTATGTAACCGGACGAGAAGATGCGCCAAAATTAGCTTCTCCCCAATATCGAGACCAAATGGCACAGGGAATTGCTAATGGTATTCTAAATTACATTAGGAGAAGATAAATATTTAGTTTTAAGCTGAAAATATGTAAATTAATTTTCATGCTTAAACTAGTACTAAAGTACTTTATGAAAAATTAAACGATTGTGATAGCTGTTTCGGAGCCTATTTTATTAGAGGCAGCTATTTTTTGGTTTCTTTGATGCTTATCTCCGGAGCAAGGGAATTTGTGATACTTCAATATCTTACTCAAGCAATAGTATAAAGCTATACCGGCATTATCGTGATAAATATAGTAAAAATTTTTAAGTAGAAAGTAAGGATGTAAAATTCTCTTTCATATCGGATTTAGTAGTTAAAACCTTGAAGTTTTTTCTAAATCCTCTGTTCCAAATTCAAAAACTATTATCAAAATCTGCCTGTGTTTTCATCTTCCATCTTTGAAGGCAATCTTAACGATTTATCTGCACAAGAAGCCCAACGTGCCCCTATAGGCATCTTCGATAGCGGTGTAGGTGGTTTAACTGTACTGCGCCAACTCTACGAACAACTTCCTAACGAATCCATCATTTACCTTGGTGATACAGCCAGACTTCCTTACGGGATTCGTTCCCAAGCAGAAATTATTCAGTTTACACGTGAAATTATCTTCTGGATGGAAAATCAGGGGGTAAAAATGGTGATTATGGCTTGCAGCACCAGTTCTGCCTTAGCATTAGAAGCGGTACGTTCCGAATTTAAAGTACCTATTCTTGGACTTATCCTACCAGGTGCAGTTTCAGCAGTTAAAGCTGGAAAGCGTATCGGCGTAATTGCTACCCCAGCAACAGCTAAAAGCAATGCTTATAAGCTTGCTATTGAAGAAATTGATAGTAATGCTAAAGTCTGGCAAGTAGGTTGTCCGGAATTTGTTCCTCTTATCGAACAAAACCGTATTAACGATCCATATACTAAAGAAGTCGCGCTTTCATATCTTGAACCTTTATTACAACAAGATATTGATGCTTTAGTCTACGGTTGTACTCATTATCCTCACTTGGCAACATTACTGCGATCGCTGCTTGGTGAATCTGTAAAATTGGTAGATCCAGGGAAGAGTGTTGTAGAAGCTTGCGCTCGAGAATTAGATTTGATGGGCTTAAGAAATACTCACCCACCCCTACCAACTCGATTTACCGTCAGTGGAAGCCCACAACAATTTGCTCAGTCTTCGGTGCAATGGTTGGGATTTACTCCAATGGTTGAGTTGGTAGACTTAGAGCATATAGGCCTTAATCATCTTCAGCAAGATTCTGGTGGCATAATTAGCTATTAGCTTTCAAAAGGGAAAGCCTTACGATTACTGTAAATAAATATCAAAATTGAACAATAAATTAAATGCGCTAAGCGCGTTTTTTAGCCTTTATGTAATACAGCACGCCATATGGCGTGCTGTATTACAAACTAAAGCAAAAAACGCGCTTATTAAATTATTATATGCTGAGCCATTCCCCGCTCGCCCATAGACGGGGGTTCTGGGTAGAATTTGTGTATAGCTTTTCCCTTGTTTTATTTGCATAAAACAGCTATCATGCTATACTTTTCTAGCTTTTAGGAAAACCGCTCTACCGACAATCCCCGGTACGGACACGCTGAGCGAACAAGCTCGTTTACTCGTTTTGCGGTTTGATTCAACATTTCTATGCCTCCTGCGGAGAACGGCTCCGTCCTTGGGATAACCCTACATAGAAACTTTCGGGGATACTTCCCCCAAAAAAATATCCCAGTACTTTCAACCGTGGATTATGGGCAAAAATCTTGACCTAAAGGTCACAACCTAATAATATCATTTCACGGCAATTAAAATTGCTCGCGTCAAATTTGGGCCCCGATATGAATATGCGGGGCTACCATTTTCCCGCGTGCTTTTAAGTGTATGATATAACCTTAACAAACGCTGCTTTTCTTTACTCGCTAAGCGATGTTATGGGCATCTCAGAAGAATAATCTCCTTCAAATCCCGAAGAAACAGCTGTCGCCGTAGTTTTTTTAATTGTTCTCTTTGCTAACGCTAGTAATAGATATACCGAGAACAAATAACCAGAAGCTAAAATAAAAATCATCATAAGCATACTTCCCCCGACTTGTTTACCTTCAATCCCATTCGCACAGCGAAGAATAAATCTAATACAAATACAACAATTCAAGCTACATAGCTTTTTGCTACAGCTTTTTTTGCGCTTCCAAAACTTTGGCAGAGTATAAATACTCCCCAATGTACTTATACGTGATTAGTTTTTGCAGACTATGCCCGCAGCAATAATTAAATTGCCGCAATGCAATCTACCTAGCCTACACTTGAACTGCGTTATGCAGCATTTCCCTCTATACAGGAACTAAACCTTGGGTACCCTAAAGAGAGTCCTCAAGACGTGCCAATATACACCTTTGGACAGCACGCAGTTACGATTGGGGAACTTGCTAATTCGTAGACTTGCCAACGAATAATCCCCTCGGTTTCACCTACGACTTATTTCAACTCATTTTCATCAGTTAAGTAAAACCACCAATAGGAGTGACTTACTTTTTCTGAGTGAATATTTTAAGTATTTGAAATCCCTATTTATAAGGGTAGCATAAGAAATCTAACTTTTGAGAGAATTTGTTGCTTAATTTGAATTTTTCGAGATATTATTGTTGATTTACTTACTTTCTCTGTGTCATTGGTGATATATCGCAAATAAGCACAGCTTTATGCCTGTTATCAAAGATACTTAGAAATGTATAGTAAAATATGAATTTTTTGTCAATAAGAGCTTTTATCGGCAAAAATCATCAAAGTCTAAATTATTTGACCGTATGAAATGAATAGTATGTGGCAGTAAATACACTTACGCAGGCTGAGGTATAATTACTATCTCTATTTCGCGTAAAATGTTTTTGTTAGGCACAAACGAAAACAAATCTAACTGTGTAACAAAATATGAAGTAGTCAAAAGGCTTGCCAAGCGTGAAAATTGTCCTGGGGCGTTCCACGATCTGAAAAGATGGCACAATTTCCGAATATATTGTTACATACAAGAGCGGATGTTGAGAAACTAAGTTGCTAGGAACATTCATAGAATGTTTTACGCTAGCACGGGGTTATCTTAAAATGAGTATAGGATATGTAAACTTTCGTAACCTAAACCAGAACCCGCCCATTCATGACCTCAGCCACCTCCTTGTTTTCCCCTGTGGAAGCAGACCTGCATATATTGGCAGATAACCTCAAACAGTTAGTCGGTAATGACCACCCCATCCTCAGTCTCGCTGCAGAACATCTCTTCGGAGCTGGGGGAAAGCGTATTAGACCTGCAATTGTCTTACTTGTATCGCGAGCGACAATGTTGGACGACGACATTACGCCCCGTCACCGACGCTTAGCTGAAATTACAGAAATGATTCATACGGCTTCTTTAGTCCATGATGATGTAGTAGATGAATCAGAAAAAAGACGTGGTGTTGATACAGTTCATAGTTTGTTTGGCAATCGAGTCGCAATATTAGCCGGAGATTTTTTGTTTGCTCAAGCCTCCTGGTATTTAGCAAACTTAGACAATTTAGATGTGGTGAAATTGCTTTCACAGGTAATTATGGACTTAGCGACTGGGGAGATTCTGCAAGGAGTGAATCGTTTTCAAGCCGATATTTCCATGGACACTTACTTGCAAAAAACTTATTACAAAACTGCTACATTGTTTGCTAATAGTTCCAAAGCTGCTGGCTTGCTCAGCGAAGTATCTCAAGAAACAGCCGAAAAATTGTATGAATACGGGCGTAATCTTGGATTAGCCTTCCAAATAGTTGATGATATTTTCGATTTCACCAGTTCTACGGATACATTGGGTAAGCCTGCTGGTTCCGATCTTAAAGATGGGCATATTACAGCACCTGTAATATATGCTCTGGAAGAAAAACCAGAACTGAGAACGCTTATTGAACAGGAATTTGAAGAACCTGAAAATTTAGAAAAAGCTCTTGCATTAATAGAGGATAGTAAAGGAATTCAACGTTCTCGCGATTTAGCTGCTTACCATGCAAAGCTTGCAGTAGAACAGATAACGCAATTGCCATCTTCTCAAAACCGTACAACTTTAATTGATATGGCTGATTATGTGCTGAGCCGACTTAATTAAGAGGTGCAAGATGTAATTTCAACATTTGAGGAATATTGGGAAAGTAGTTATCAGTTATTGATTTGTAATAAATCCTTAACTTATAACTTCTATCTTCGAGCATGTTTTTCCTATATCAAAAGGTATATGTTTTAACTTGATAAATCTCAATTTTAAACCTGTTTAAGCGATATCAGGAGGAATATCAGAACTGCGACGATTTTGTTGTAGAGACCTTTCAACGACATCTTGTACCTGGGAACGCTGAATTTCTACAGCATTGCTTGTAGTGCCAGGAGTATCAAAAAAAATTATACTATCTACGGGTTCTAGGGCCATAATCTGGAACAAAATTTCTATAACTCCAATCGGTGCAGCTATCATTTGAGGGTCAAGCCCAACACCAGAGGTAGTACTGACATCTTGTAACGTAGGATAAGCGTATATTACCTGTTTTTGTAATTTTGGATTATTTAAATTGTTCAAGGTTGTTAAAACCCAGTCATACTCAGGGTTTTGGAGTATGTAGTATTGAGTGAAACGCAATTTTTGAGCAATTTTAGTAAGTGCGGGAGCAATTGCCGCAATCAGTTGTGGTGTAATACCATCTTGGGGTGCATCGTCAATCAAAGATTGAATTTGTGCTTGTAAATTCATAATTACCTGTTAATAGTTCGTGGGCATCAGCTATAACTTCTATGAAATACGAAAAATTTCCCTTACATAATGGGAATAATATATTCAGCCAAATTTATTTATGTAGGATTCACGGTGTTTCTGTTGCCTTTTAAAGCATTCAAGAATCAACTGGTAGTCCCACTCAATACAGTTCGTAATGTTTGTATGTTAAGGTCTTTTAAACAAGTAGACTATGAAATCAGCCGCGACCACAACTATTCAGGGAGAAAAGTCTATCGGCGTGGAGGCGATATTTCAACTCCTATTCGGAGAACTAAAATCTTCAACCAAAGCTTCGGAGTCCAATTGCCATGAAGTGGCAACACGAATAGCTGCCGAAGTGATGCGAATTTGCAATGAGAGCAAGCGCATCCAAGCTTCCGGGGAAATCAAAAGTTCGGCTCTAGCCTTAGCTCGACACCGACTGTCTCAGTGTATGAGATACTACCAATTAGGTTCAAATCGAGGTAGGGTAGAGTTACACAGTACTCTAAGCGCCATCATTTATCGTTACATTAATCCGCCAAATAGACAACTGAGTTATCAAGGGCGGTTGAGTGTAATTGAAGATTTCCTGCAAAATTTTTATTTGGAAGCATTGAACGCTTGCCGACGAGAAAATAAACTCGCGCCGACATATCGTCCCCAGACTCTTCTGGAATTAGCTGAGTACATGGCGTTTACTGAACGCTATGCAAAAAGACGTATTCCTTTACCAGGAAGACAGCAGCAGCTTATTATCCTGCGGGCACAAACTTTTTCTCAACAGCAACCTCCAGAAACCTGCGTTGATATCGAAAAAGCCGCAGAAGGTAGCAGCAATGACGGCGATGGCTCTTGGGAAGATCCAGCCGTACAGCAATTAAGATCGGCAATGGCATCTCAACCAGAACCAGAACCGTCAGAAGAAACTCTACGTTCTGTAGTAATTAATGAGTTAATGAGTTATCTGGAGGAACGACAACAAGGAGACTGCGCCGATTACTTCGCCTTACGCCTAAAAGATTTATCTGCTCAAGAAATTGAATCGATTTTAGGTTTAACTGCTCGTCAGAGAGATTATTTGCAACAACGTTTCAAATATCATCTGATTAGATTTGCCTTGTTACACCGTTGGGAATTGGTTCACGAATGGTTGGAAGCTGACTTGCACACCAATTTAGGTTTGACTGAACACCAGTGGCAAGTTTATACAGAAAAACTTGACGAAAAACAACGTTGTTTATTAGAACTGAAACAACAAGGTCAAGCAGATGAAAAAATTGCCAAAACCTTAGGTTTGTCTATGGCGCAGCTGCAAAAAAGGTGGTTTAAAATTCTCGAACAAGCTTGGGATATTCGTAACTCTTTTATGTCCGGATCAAGTGCATCTACTCATGAATAGTGACACAGAATCCTTACAAAACCAATTACTCGCTTGGTTGTTAGCAGATAATGCTTCAACCGAGGAGGATTTTTTGGTCGAACGTGAGGAAATTAACGGGGCACAAACTTATGAAGATAGCACTGCTTCCACAAGCGGTGTTTCTGAGTCGGATTCGATGCTCTATTCTTTTCAACTGGGAGAAATTCCTGCTGTGCAAACACGTTTCCAAGCCGTTCTTAAACGTCGGTTACAAAATCAAATTCAAGATAATCCACCGTTATTCCCTTGGGAAACACAATTAATAGATTATCCCGATTATGTTGACAACACATCCATGTCTTGGGTTCCTGACTTCGGATGGGCGGCACAACAGTCTAAACTGAGTTTGCCAATTCCCATGCCGGAGAAAATTTTTCAGCAACTATTGGCAAGGTGTCAAGAATTACTCACATTTCCAGTGCCATTAGGAGCAAAACTTGTTGGGGCAGTGGAAAGTTTATTCCCCAATGAACCCCAAACACTTAACGATTTAGCCGGAATGGTACTAAGAAGCCCGTACCGTTCTGCGGATACTTTAGAAAGAATGCCTTACGTAGAAGGTAGTTACTCAGATTTGCAGCCGCGTCAACAAATGGCATTGTCACTGTTGGCTGCCAAACAATTGCTTGAAAATCTCACTCTGTCTGTAAATGCAGCTCGTGAGGTAGTAGAAAAACAATGGCTAACCAACGTCGGTACTGTAACTCTAAGAGTAAAATATCTACAAGAGACAGATAAATTGTGGGTTGAAGCTGAATTACCATGCATGGGTAATTTGAAACTTGAGGGAGATAACTCACAAGTCGTAGCAGAATCTTCAGAATTAGGAACTGTCAGTTTAGAATTAAACTCAGTTCAACAAGGGGCAACTTATACATTAGCTGTTGAGTTACAAGACATGGATACTCAACCGCTAACATTTGCGATAATGCCAACAACTTCTTCCGAACTTAGCCGATAGAGGGTTCTATCGGCCATCAGCGGTTTAGTTGATAAAAAATACGGCAAATAAAAAAAAGGTTTAGGGGTAGTAGTGAAACTGAGCCTTTAATTAACAAGTAAACAGCCCCAAGCGTCTACAGCAACTCTAATAAATACGCCTTACTTTAAGGGTTAGCTTCCCTAAGTTTATTTAGGTGCGTACAAAAAATTTAGGAGTAAAGTGGGGTAATTAAGTATTCGACATTTTTAGGGATGAAGAACAGGTTCAGTGGGCGTCTACATATAGGATATTGGCGGCAAAAATTTCAGAATCCACCAACCATAGAAGTAGAAGATTCAATTACTTTAAGGGTGCTAGTCAGCGCTTTAGTGATTATAGGAATTGTCGCGACGGATATAGCCGCAGAGGCTACCCACAGTTTTTGGGCAATTCCTTTAAGTGTCTTGGGCGGAATTTGGAGTTATTACCGTCGTCGTGAAGCCAATATAGCGGTAAAATTCTGTATCGCCATCGGAATGCTATTAGCACTGGGTGGCTTTTTCGGGCGGTTGCTGGGTGAATTGAATGATACCCGGCTAATACTCGCAGAATTATTGATTCAACTCCAGGTGTTGCATAGCTTGGATATGCCCCGCCGTAAAGACTTGGGCTATTCGATTGTCATAGGACTCATTTTATTGGGTGTAGCCGCAACACTGAGTCAAACTTTTGCTTTTGCACCAGTGTTGCTGCTATTTTTGGCTATTGCATTACCTACTTTAGTATTAGACTATCGTTCGCGATTGGGTTTGGAACACTCAACTGTTAAGAAACAACAATCAAAAAATAAAAATACTTCAATTCTGAATTTAAAATTCTTATTGGTTAATTTTTCATTAGTTGTGGCTATCGGATTAGCAATTTTCGCCGTTTTACCCAGAGTTCCTGGTTATGGCTTGCGGACATTCCCGGTTAGTTCGCCTATCGAAGTAAAAGGCGATTTTAGCGGACGTAAAATTGTTAATCCCGGTTATGTACGTTCTGGTAGCAATGACGGTGAGAGTGGTGGGGATGGCGATAGTACTTCAAAAGCAGGAACTGGCAATCGCCAAAAAGTTGATGATAATTTTTATTACGGATTTAATACTAAAATTAACCAAACTTTGCGTGGGGAGATGAAACCCAAAGTCGTAATGCGGGTACGTTCTCAAGCACAAGGTTTTTGGCGAGTTTTGGCATTCGATCGTTACACCGGTGAGGGCTGGGAAATTTCTCGTAACGATCAAGTAAAGCGCCTCAAACGTTCCCCTTTTTCCTATCAAACTTTTCTCGATCGCCCTTTAATTATTGGTAAAACCAAAGAAGTAGTACAAACTTACACGGTAGTGTCGGAATTGCCTAACTTGATTCCAGCTATGGCGTATCCGAAAGAAATTTACTTCCCCACACCGATGATAGCCGTCGATACCGAAGGTGGCTTGCGAGCGCCGGTTGGTTTATCTGAAGGTCTTACATATACCATACTTTCGGAGGTTCCCTACCGCGATCGCACTTTGTTAGGAAAAGCTACAAATAAGTATCCAGACAGCATTAAGAATTATTACTTACAGATTCCTCCAGAAATCGCCGACAAAGTTAAGCAACTGACTGAAAAAATTCTAGCTGACTATAATCGCCAACGAGTAGGGAAAACAGAGAAAAGTCTTTCATCTACTTACGAAAAAGCTCTCTACTTAGCTCAATATTTGAAACAAAACTACACAGTACCCCAAAATCTTTTTGAAATACCATCATTAAGTGAAAATGATGACTTGGTAGAAGCTTTCTTATTCAAAAACAAAGGAGGACTACCCGATCAATTTTCCACCGTATTAACAGTCATGTTGCGTTCTGTTGGCATTCCGTGCCGTTTAGTAGCGGGATTCGCTCCAGGGAGTTTTAATCCATTTACAGGGATGTATGTAGTGCGTAACACAGATGCTTACGCAATGACAGAAGTCTACTTCCCCTCTTACGGTTGGTTTGCTTTCGATCCCATACCCAATCATCCTTTAATTCCTCCATCTATAGAAGAAATTCAAACTTTTTCTGTATTAAAGCAATTTTGGAATTGGATTGCAGGTTGGCTACCTTCTCCAGTAACCGGCTTACTCAACGGTATATTTGGGAAAATCTTTAGCGCGATCGCATTTCTAATATCGTGGTTTTTCTCTTTATTCTCCCAAGGTATTTTCGGTATATTAAGTGGATTAACTTTAGTAACAGCTACTTCTTTGTTCGCTTGGCTGGGTTGGGATAAGTGGCGAAAATTACGCTACCGGCAATTTTTGGGTAAGTTGCAGCCGATGGAAAGACTTTATCAACAAATGCTTCAGTGGACTGCCGAAAAGGGCTTAAATAAACATCAAGCCCAAACACCTTTAGAATATGCTCGTGTTTTATATCAGCACCATTCTCCGACAACTGCTGAAGTAATAGAAGAAATTTCTTATGCTTATGTTGGTTGGCGTTATGGCGGAACCAATCCAGATTTAATCAGTCTGCGTCAAAAATGGCGGCAGATAAAAAATACTTCAAAAAAATAAGCTTGTATTTTTGATTCTAAATATTCGGGTAAATAGAAGGATTTATGGTCGAAGGGTGCCTGAAAACCCTAAATGCAAACTAGCCCTTAAATTTTAAGGGCTAGTTTATTGTTTAAAATTTAAAGTTTGGCTTTTTCCTTCATTCATTAAAGATTTGTTTACTAAACTTGACGGGTACCCTAGATAATTCTTTTAGGAGAAAAAAATTCTCATGAGAGCCCTTGACAAAGCTAGTTAGCCAATAATTTTTTTATAAAAATAAATATATATAAAAATTTTTAAACGAAGCTATTAGAAACATTGATTATTGAAAGCAAGTAAATACTAATTTCTAATGTTCTAAATTGAAACATATTTGAATTATCTAGGTAGATAGCTTTTGATCGAAATATTTGAAACTCTTTTAGCAGCAAATTATAGGTCGTAGAAATCTGTTAGTAGTAGTGAAACTGGGCATGAAGAAGCAAGGAATATTGAAACTCAATTTTTTTAGGGAATATAATCATACCTTGTAATGGTAAT
>JBCBQE010000008.1:0-25244 GCA_039820385.1 Cyanobacteria bacterium J06635_10 | reverse complement strand
GCTTTATTTGAGCATTTTTAGCATAGTAAGTACTGAAGAATAAAAATTGTTTTTACCTATTACCCATTACCCATTCGCAAATCTAAAATAATCAAACATAAAGTGCAGATTTACATGGTAATTCAATTATAAATTCAGCACCTGCACCAGGTTCAGATTTGCAATATAATTTACCCCCATGTTTTTGAATAATTTTATAACTGATTGACAATCCCAAACCCGTACCTTTACCAATTGGTTTTGTAGTAAAAAATGGGTCAAATAATTTATCTAAAATTTCATGTTTAATTCCATTCCCATCATCTTTAATCGATATTTTCGCTGAATTTGGTTCTAGATACTCAGTTATAATCTTGATAGTTTTGAGGTTATCTTCCTCAGAAGAAAATTTAAATGATTGAAGTTCATCAATAGCATTTGCTAACAAATTCATAAATACTTGATTGAGTTGTCCTGCATAGCATTCAACCAAAGGCAAATCACCATATTCCTTAATTATTTCGATCCGAACTTTGGAAGCATCAGTCTTAAGCCGATGTTGTAAAATCAATAGAGTTCCTTCGATACCATCATGAATATCTACTGATTTCATTTCCGCTTCATCTAAACGCGAAAAACTCCGCAATGATGAAACTATTGACTGAATCCGTTTAGTTCCAACAGATAAAGAAGAACAAAGCTTAGGTAAATCCTCCGCTATATATTCGATGTCAGCTTCTTCAAGCAACTCTTGAAGTTCAGCAGGTGGGTTGGTACAGTATTCCTGATAACTATTTAATACTAGTAAAAGATTATCTGAGTATTCCTTAAGGTGAGACAAGTTTGCATAGATAAAATTAACCGGGTTATTAATTTCGTGAGCAATTCCTGCTACTAACTGCCCCAAACTAGACATTTTTTCCGTTTGAACTAGCTGAGTTTGAGTTTCTTGCAAATCAACCAAAGTTTTTTTCAACTCCTCTGCTTGAGACTTTACTTGATTAAGCAAATCGGATTGCTGTAGCGCCACACTCATTTGTTCTGATATTTGTTGAAGGAATTGCACTTCAAAATCTTGCCACTCACGAGGACCATTATTTTGATAAACTGCTAACAAACCCCATAGTTTTTCTTTTTGATAAATGGAAACGATCGCATAGGCTCTTGCTTGGTAGCTTTCTAATAATTTTATATAGCAATCATTGAAGCCAGCAGCATAAATATCGTTACAAATACGAAAAACAGTTCCTTTAGCAAATGAACCTCCTTGAGTTTCTATTAAATGAGTATCTGATGCTAAAGATAACTTTTGAATGCTACATTCGCTGACATTTTCTCGTAGATGATTTTCTTCCCACTGCATTTTCATTAAAGAGTTATAACCTTCAGTTGCCGACTCTGCAATAAACTCACCACTCCAGTCTTGGTTAAAACGATAAATTGCTACTCTATCTGCTTGTAGTAGTTCCCGTATTTCTTGTGTTGTCGTAGAAAAAACAAGTTCTACATCCAGTGAAGAGCGAATCTTGGCTACAATATTCGAGATAGCTTTTTGTCTTTCAACTCCTTGTTGAAGTTCCCTATTTGACTTTTTCAACTCTTTTGTTTTTTGGTGATTATAAGCGAGCAAAGTAGAATGCTGTAAAGCAACTCCCAATTGGGCTGCAATTTGACTGATAAAATCAACTTCAGAAGCTTTCCAGTGGCGTAATTCTTGATGTTGATAAACTCCTAAAAATCCCCAAAGATCTTTATGACCGACAAATATTGGTACTACAATAAAAGCTTTAATATGGAACTGCTCGTAAATATCGAGGTGACACTGGGAAAAACCTTGTTGATAAACATCATTAACTATGGAAACTTCACCTTGGCGATGTTTACCACCTTGGGTTTCTTGGAGATAAGTATCGTTCCAGACTACATTAACACCTAATTCTCCAACATCTATCCACTGCGGACTAACAGATTCAAAATCAGCAACAAATTTTCCACCCCAATCCGAATTAAATTGATAAACTGCAACTCTATCAACATCAAGTATCTGGCTTAACTCCTTAGTTGTAATTTGGAAAATTTCCTCAATATCAAGAGATTCGCGAATTTTACTCACAATACCTGCAAGTGCTTGTTGTTTAGAAATCAAGTTTTCTAATTCAAGATTGGAAAACTGTAGCTGTTCGGTTTTTTGCTGGAGTTGCTCGGTTCGTTCATGCACCTGCTGTTCTAAATTAGAATTAAAAGCTTGTACTTGTTGATAAAGTCTGTACTGTTTTATTGCTGTAGAAAATCTTTCACTGAGTGCTTGAGCATACTTAATATCCTCCTTTCTCCAAGGTTGAGCCTGTGCCGTTTTCTCTTGTCGCCATACTTCAAAAGAACGTCGTGGCATTAATTGACGAGTATCCGGATTATGACATCCTGCCCATAAAATTTCCGTATCTACTTCGTCTCGAAAAACACTTAGGCAACCAACAATTTCAGTCCCATAGTCTAGAGGGATAATTAAAATACTACGAACCGAAGTAGATTGAAAAAATGGTGCTAAGGTACGGAATAGAGGTTCGCGGTAAATGTCATCAATTGCCCAGAGATGGGGTTGATTCTCAACAACTTCATCATTATCACCTAGTTTATATACCGAACGCATCCACTGTACTGACCAAGGTTTGTAACCAGTACTATCAGAACTAGATTCAATTACTGAGTGTAAAAAATTCTTCCACAAGTAATTTTCTTCAACAACTCGATTTTTTTCAAAGTCTAAGAAATCTGGCTGTTCTCCGGAAGTATATAATTCAGTTCCTTGATTTTCATCTGTAAGTAAATAAAGTCTACCACCAGAGCCATCAAAAGTCGCAACTGCTTCATCTAGGGCAGCCTGTAATTTTACTGTCGGAGTGGTATAAAGTAGCTTGGTAACGCGATTGATATTTGCTTCCTGCTTTGCTTGCGTTCGCACTTGGTTGAGCAGAATTGATTGAGCGATGGCAACTCCGACTTGATCTACAACAGCTTGAATAAACTTTAATTCCTCTTCGGTAACATTACGCGACTCGCTGTGGTGAGAAACTAGCAATCCCCAAAGTTGAGCGGAAGAATTCGACGAAGGAAGCCGTTTTTTTCCGGTAGAAAGTTCTTCCAATACAATAGGTACTACTACGGAAGACTTTATTCCCATTGCAGTTAAATATTCTGCATGGCATGGATCTAAAGAACGGTAGTGGATATCATTTTCTTGTTGACTTTCTCCTGTTTCTGGATTTTCTAAGAAACTAATGCCAATTTGAAAATTAGTTATATCTACCACCGAACGTTGACGCGCTCGTAAATACAAATCGCGAGCGTAGGGAGGGATATCATCAGCGGGAAAATGCAAGCCTAGCAAAGAAGGTAGGCGATTGCGATCGAGGGATTCTGAGATGACTACACCACTGTTGTCAGGATTAAATTGATAAACTTTAACACGATCGGTACCCAAGTAATCCCGTACTTCTGCCACCATTGCATTTAAAATTTCTTTGAGTTCTAAAGATTGGCGGATACGATTAGCTATACGGTGTAGAAGTACTTCTTGAGTATCAACTGGCTGTAGCTTTAACAATTTATCCATAACTAAACTTTATCAAAAATTTAAACTCTTATTTTTAGAGTTCCCATTTTTAATATGTAAATTTCATTGTAATTGTAAAGATGGGGGGATGGGGAGATGAGGTGAGGGCTTAAAGCCTCTCCCGAATTGAGGGGAGAGTTAATGATAAGAGGCTGAATAACCGGTAATTTCCGGTTATTTCTCCCCTAAATAATCTATCACAGGACTCTATTACTTTTTTTGTATCTGGGTTGTCAATAGCTATATAATCATGCAAGCATAGCATTGTTGGATAATTGGTTCGGCTTCATGCTTTTATCTATCAAAACCAAGTTAAATTTAACTCGCGAGCAAAAAGTAATAATGAGCAAACACGCCGGTATTGCTCGGTTTACTTATAACTGGGGTTTAGCAACTTGGAATGATATGTATAAAAGTGGATTAAAGCCAAATAAATTTATCCTCAAAAAATTCTTTAACAACTATGTAAAACCAGAATACACATGGATTAAAGAAAAAGGCATCTGTCAAAAGATAACCCAATACGCATTTGATAATTTAGGAAAAGCTTTTGAGAGATATTTTCGGAAGTTGGGCGACTTTCCAAGATTTAAAAAAAAAGGTAGACAAGATAGTTTTACTATTGATGCAAGTGGAAAACCGATAAATGTTGGTGGTAATAGAATTAAACTACCAACTATCGGTTGGGTTAAAACTTATGAAGGTTTACCTCATACAACGACTAAATATATAACTATTTCGAGAATAGCAAATGATTGGTTTATAGCCTTTGCTTATGAAGTAGATACTCAACCAACAACTAAGCAATATGATGTTGTAGGTGTTGATTTAGGAGTAAAAGTGATTGCGACTCTAAGCACTGGGGTAGTATTTCTTAATCCTAAAAACTATAAAAATCAGCTATCAAAATTACAACGTTTATCTAAAAAGTTATGTCGAAAAGAAAAAGGTAGTAATAATCGTGCAAAAGCCAAAAATCAGCTAGCCAAACTACACGCTCATATCGCCAACCTCAGAAATGATACTCTTCATAAAATCACTACTTACTTATGCAAAAACCACGCAAAAATAGTAGTAGAAGATTTAAATGTTTCTGGGATGGTAAAAAACCATAAATTATCTCAATCAATATCTGATTGTGGATTTCATGAGTTTAGAAGACAGCTTGAATATAAGTGTAAAAAATTTGGTAGTACCTTAATAATAGCTGATAGATTCTATCCAAGCTCTAAAACTTGTAGCAATTGTGGACATAAAAAAGAAGTTTTGAAATTGTCAGAACGAATTTTTGAATGTGAGAATTGTGGTTTTAGCTTAGATAGGGATTTGAATGCAGCTATAAATTTAAAGGCGTTAGGATGTAGCGTCTAAGCTTACTGAGGGATAACCGCTCCCATGCTCCCCATGAAGTAAGAAGTTATTACCGGAAATTACCAGATTTATCCGCTAATTACCATGTAATAACACATCAGTTTTGAGTCATGGTGTAGGGGAGAGTACTAAAATCCAACATATCAAAGATACAGTAAGGTCGTTACCCATTACCCATTACCAATTTTTCATTACCAATCCTCACAGATATGATAAGAGTTTAAACGCATATGGTATGAGTTATTGGATAAAGCTGAATTAACATTTAATAAATATGACTGATTTAATATTCAAACCTGCCCATCAACTTGCTCAAATGATAAATCTTGGTGAAGTTTCATCTGTTGAGGTGCTGGAAGCTCATTTAAATCAAATTTCTCAACACAACTCTAAACTTAACGCAATTTGTACTCTAAACGATCGCGCTCTTGAAACTGCAAAACAAGCCGACGAAGCATTAGCAAAAGGTGAAAATTGGGGAGTACTTCACGGCGTACCAATCACAATTAAAGATATTTTTGAAACCGAAAGCTTACGTACCACAGCAGGATATAAACCTCTTAAAGATTACATTCCTACTCGTGATGCTACGGTAGTAAGGCGTTTGCGTGCAGCCGGTGCAATTATTTTGGGGAAAAGTAGTACTGCAGAACTAGCGGGGGAGTATCAAAGCGTCAACGATATTTTTCCCCCTGTTAATAACCCTTGGAATTTAAATTGTACTGCTGGTGGAAGTTCTGGTGGAAGTGCAGCGGCTGTGGCGGCGGGTTTTTCACCATTAGATATAGGTAATGATGTTTCAGGTTCAATTCGTCAACCGGCGCATTTTTGCGGCGTTTTCGGCTTGAAACCCACAGATAGACGAGTATCTTCAGCAGGACAAATTCCGGAGGTTCCAGGGCAGCCTAAATGCATTCGTCAAATGCAAACTGTAGGTCCTTTGGCACGTTGTGTGGAAGATTTGCGGTTATGTTTTACACTGATTGCCGGTGCGGATATTCGGCAGCCAGATATTCCACCGGTTCCTCTTGATACGATATCGAATAAGTCTTTGCAGGATTTGCGAGTTGCTTGGATGGATGGTTGGGATCAGCTTCCCGTTTCTTCAGAAATAAAATCTGCAATGCAATCTGTAGCGAATCATTTAACTGAAGCTGGTGTAAGAATTGAATCTTGGATACCATCGCATTTTAGTATAGAAGAGATTTTGCAATTGTGCGATAAGCCCAAAGGGCATGCGCTTCGCGATCGCCTAATTGCATACAACTTTGTTTATTCCCAACCTGTAGATTTTGCGACTGCTAAGAAGAGAATTCCGATGATATTTCGGGAAATGACTCAGGGAGATAAGGAATTAAGAGAAATCAGTAATATGGGAAATTATTTACCGCAGTTGTTAAATCCGACTTTGAAGGAATATTTTGCAGCTTTGACGCAACGCGATCGCATTATTTCTCAGATGGATGAAGCGATGGATAATTGGGATGTGTGGTTGTGTCCCGTTTCAATTACTTGTGCATTTACACATCGTCCTATGGGTAGATTTATAGATGTGGATGGTAGAAAAGTACCTTATTTATTAGCGAATGGTGCTTATACTTCACCGTTTAATCTTATGGGGAATCCGGTTGTTGTCATACCGATTGGTTTGACAAAAGATGGATTGCCGATTGGGATGCAAATTGTGGGTAAAAGATGGAAGGAGATGGAATTGTTGAGTATTGCTCTTATGTTAGATGAAATAATTGGAGGTTTTCGTATTCCAGATGGGTATTAGATTAATATTACCAAGGGTTTGCCAAAAGTCTTTACCATTACAATTTTCTCGATCTAAGGCAGTGGCTCCCTTCAAAAATGAGACTTTACGTAATTATAGTATAAAAAAAACATACGTATTGATATTAGTTGATATTGCAATACATAATGCTAAAAGTGCTGCTGGTTAAGGGAAGTTATAGCCTTGGCAGATATTCTTTATTCTTTCTTCACCAAATAAAAATCATAACAACAAAAACTGATCTAGTTGAAATCAACAGTATCCGCTTATATTGTTTATAGAGCTAAACACAGTAATTTCTTGAGAGACAATTAATTAAACATCATTATTTCTCTTGTTTGAAAAACCGCTTTGATTTTCATCTTGGAGTAATGTACCTAAATAGTTTTTGTTCGCATCAATATCATCATTGATGCAACATTTCATCTTGTTTCATCTGAATAAACAAACATTTTATCAAACTTTAAATAACAAAAACATGAAAACAATCATTGACGAATCACTTTTAAAATCCTACGTTCCCTCAAATGTATCTGGTGTATCTGGTGTATCTGCACAAAGTTTATCGTTTTTCTATAACTTAATTGTTGGCACTCCCTTTAATGATTATATCCATACTACCTTCCGAAACGATCTAGTTCTTGCTCTGGAAGGAAACGATAGAATTACCGGTAGCTTCGGCAACGACATTTTTGTGGGAGGCGGTGGAAAGGATATCGCCGACTATAGCTCTCTAAGTCAAGCTATTACCCTAGAAGCTGCGGGTGTTGTAAACAAAGGCTTTTTTGGTAGAGATCAACTCTACGAAATTGAAACCATTATTGGTGCAAAAGGAAAAGCTAACGCCATTGATGGTTCTACTGGTATGAGTACGACAACATCATTTAATGTTAACCTCGCACAGCAAAGTCTGGTTGTCAATGGTGTTCCAGGGCTGGGTACATTGAAATTCCAAGTTCAGAACTTTGTTAATGTTACTGGTACCTCACAAGGTGACACAATTTTCGGTGACAATAACAATAATGTTCTCGATGGTGGAAGAGGTAATGACACAATTTTTGGACTTGGTGGAAATGACACCGTGCGTGGTGGTGCTGGTAATGATGTCATTGGCGGAGGAAGTAAAGGCAACATCTTCGTTTCTCGATTTAGCGATGGTAACGATATTCTAGAGGGCGGTAGTGGTAATGACTCTTTAATCGGTGGAACTGGTAAGGATCTCTTAGATGGTGGCACTGGATTTGATACAGCAGACTACAGTCATCTATATCAAGCTATTACTTTAGAAGCTGCCGGTGTTGTCAATAAAGGTTTTGCTGGTACAGATCAAATTCTCAATATCGAGAGAATTATTGGAGCAAAAGGAAGAGCTAACGCCATTGATGGTTCCACCGGTAAGAGTACGACAACATCATTTGATGTTAACCTCGCCAAGGAAAGTCTGGTTGTCAATGGTGTGCCAGGGCTGGGTTCGTTGAAATTCCAAGTACAGAACTTTAAGGATGTTACCGGTACTTCCCAGAGTGACAAGATTATTGGTAATAACCAAAATAACATCCTTGAAGGTGGAAGAGGCAATGATAGAATCTCAGGTTTAGCTGGTAAAGATACCCTGATTGGTGTTGATTCCAAGAGTTTCAGTCCAGGTAGAAATGAGATAGATATTCTCACTGGAGGTGCTGACGCAGACAAATTTGTGATTGGAGATGCTCAAAAAGCTTACTATAGGGGAGGCAGCGGATTTTTCGGCCTCAACGACTATGCTTTCATTACTGATTTTGAGAAGGGTGAAGATAAGATCCAATTGGACAAATCTCAAAGCTATATCTTTGGACGTAACTTCATAGCTGTCAACAACTTCTTCAAACCCTTTCCTCTGCCCTATGAGATAGCTAGCGATAGTAAATTAGCTGGTGGAGAGGCATTACTCAGTAATGAATTAGACTCTTCTATCGCTAACGATAATGTATTATTTGGTGGAAGTAATGAATTAGACTCCTTTATGGCAGATAGTCTTGTTGATGGCATAATTGAAAGCGATGGTGCTAACAATACATTTAGTCTTGGTGCTGAAACACAATTAGTCGCTGAAAATAGCGCTCAATCTTCTCTATTCATTCCTTTCCCAAGTTTCGATATAATCGCAATTGTCGCTGATAGCTATAGCTATAGCGATCTCCATTTTGTCTAAGATGACTAGTAGTCTGTCAACCCAATACTACCGGGTGAGGGTAGAGAGGGGGGAGAGGGGGAAGAGGGGGTAGAAAAATATATTTTTCTCTCATTACTAACCCAGTGTAGTTCACTTCGCGGAGTACTAGATTATATAGCAAGTAATTAGTCGGACTTGGTATTAATCTATGTTGAAACTCCACCAGGAGTAAAGCCCTTCTCAATAATAAATATACTCAGATCCACATTCTGAAAACTGTGGATCTGATTATTTGTTTAGGAGAAAGTTACTAAACCACGAGAAGTTGTTAGATAAACAGCAAAAGTTCCCAACCAATGACTGCCAGCATAATGTTCCAGGGCGGCGTTTGCTAACCCAATTTGACGATGAATATCAGCAGTATTGTGCAGCGTATTTATGCGGCGATCGCTATTTGGTAAATTAGCAATTATTCCTTCAAGCATCCAAGCGCGACTCAAATTTAGTCCGTGGAAATGAGATTGCATATAGTCTTCGGAATTATCAACCTCGACTGGTTTTAACCAATTTGTAGAATCATCAATGGGTATATCGGGGAGGAATTCACTCAACCAGTCAGCAAAAGCTGTTTTTGTAAGTATTCGCCGCATTAAGTCTGCTGTAGCAAGACTTGGTGAGAGAAAATCATATCCCAACGGCTCAAATCGCAAAGAATAGTTTCGATCGTTGAGATAAAATTGTTTAGCTTTACTCTCAACTAGGTTGACAAAATCGGCATTTTCTGTTATTACTGCCCAATCTAAGATCAAACCCAAGGCAAAAGCGGTTTGTTTGTGCATTCCAGTGCGATCGCAAATTGTCAGTTTTTGTAGCCAGCGCTGTAAGTTATCTGCAATCAAATTTTCCAATGGTTGCAATGCAACTCGCCATTGTTTGACATTAACATCATCCCACTCATGAAGTTCTGCGGCAAGTTGTAATAACCAAGCGACACCATAAGGGCATTCAAATCTGGGATGATGCTGAAAATAAGTAACCTCTCCTTCAATATTTTGAGGAGTTAAACTTTTTTCGAGAGCTTGCTTAGCTGCTAAACTAAAAGACGCTTCAGGGAAACAGCGAGCTAAACGTGCCAGCAACCAATGCCCGTGTACTGCTGAATGCCAATCCAAACAGCCATAAAAAGCGGGAGTCAATTCCCGGGGTGGTTTTACATCGTCATCGCTATCAAGCCAGTAGATATTACTGTGGGGATACTCGCATTCGACGCAGTTTAACACTAATTCTACAAATTTTGATGCAGTCGCTTCCTTAATATCCATACCATCGTTTTTTTGAGTAACTTAATTCTTCAATTATGGGTTGAAAGTTAAAGTTTAATTACGAAATCATAAGTTTTTGATTCGCTGTCATTTTTTCGTCATGTTTTTTTGTCAGACTGAAAAACAGTTTTCCGATTGCAGCCTCTAAGGTTTTTCAAAATACCCGATAAATTTATGACAAGTTGATACAGCTTTGAAAACCGGTCAATAACCCCACCCTATAGAGGGATGGGGCTTGTAAAGAACAAACTTTACGTGTTTGACTAGCCCACTGAGACTAATTCTGATACGCACTTCCAAGTACTTCCCCAGCTTGGATTATCTGCAAGATTGTTTGTTCAGTCGTTGGGTTGAGCCAAGACATTTTGGATTAGTTGGGCGAGGGGACTTAAACTTGACTCCAAGGATTATCTCTTTATGCGAGTACCTGTAATTTCATTAGACAACACACCATTAATGCCTACGAAACCTAGCCGTGCTAGACGTTGGATTAAAGATGGTAAAGCAATTGGTAAATTCAACAAATTAGGTCTTTTTTATGTTCAATTAATACCTGCGCCGTCTTCCGGGCAAACTCAAAAAGTTGTTATTGGTTTAGACCCTGGAAAAATGTTTTCTGGTATTGCAGTTCAAACCAAAAAATACACACTACAAATGCTTCATCTAGTTTTACCATTCAAAACTGTTAAAAACAGAATGGAGCAACGATCCATGATGCGGCGAGGTAGACGTGGAAGACGCATTAATCGAAAATTATCCTTCAATAAACGTAGTCATCGTCAATCTAGGTTTGATAATCGATGTGGCTCAAAACTACCTCCAAGTATTCGAGCGAATAAAGACTTAGAGTACAGAACAATTACTTTATTGTGTGATATTTATCCAGTAAAAACGATTGTGATTGAAGAGGTAGAAGCAAGAGGGAACAATAGTTTTAGTCCTGTTATGGTTGGGCAAAGATATCAAATCAAACGATTATCTGAGCTAGCAACATTGGGATTACAAAAAGGTTGGGAAACATCAAACCTGCGTAAACACTTGGGTTTGCACAAAGAAAAGGCTAATAAGTCTTTACAAATACCAGAGACTCACGCCGTAGATGCAGTTACATTAGCTTGCTCAGAATTCGTTAAATACAAATCCTGGGAAGGTGCAAAAACTCATGGCGCAAGATGGGTAGGTAGGGTAGCTGTTACTGCGTCTAAATTTACTATTTTGCGTCGTCCTCCAATTAGTCGGAGACAACTACATTTAATGCTTCCCTCGAAGGGCGGAAACAGGCGTAAATATGGCGGAACTACAACCCTTCATGGGTTTAGAAAAGGTGACTATGTTGAAGCTACCCAAGGGAAGAAATCATTTTTGGGTTGGGTGAGTGGTGGCACGGAAAAACAAATTTCAGTTAGTGATTGTCACTGGAAAAGATTAGGGCAATGCACGGTTAAAAAAGTCCGATTAATACAGCGAAACACCGGGTTAATCGTGTCATCAACTCGGAAAATGTTTAATTTAATGGCATCGAACCATTAAACTAAACTCACTATCCCTCCCCACCCTGCAACGCTAGCGGGATGGGGTATCTCGTGAAAAAAAGATGAAAACTAACATCACTCGCTTAATCACAGGAGCGCTAAGTGCAACTATTCTATATGCGCTTGTAGCTTGTTCTTCTACAAATAATTCATCTTCGGCACAAAGCAGTCTTGAATCATCTACCGCACAGAATACCAATAGCTCACCCTTCTTAAATCCGGTATTATCGGGTAGTAACGTTACTGTTGCGAAAAATTTTAAAGCAACAACGGTATTAGAAGGTTTAGAACGACCTTGGAGTATAGCATGGCTCCCAGATGGAGCAATGTTAATCACCGAGCGTCCAGGAAGAGTGCGAATTGTTCGTAATGGAACTTTAGATCCCAATCCTCTAGCGGGAATCTCAGAGGTTTTCGCGGTTAATCAAGGAGGTTTGATGGATGTTTCACTGCATCCGAACTTTGAAAAAAACCGCTTGGTTTACTTTACCTACTCTCATGGTACAAACCAAGCCAACCGTACCAGAGTTGCGAGAGCAACATTTGACGGGTCAAGTTTAAAAGACTGGCAGGTTATTTTTCAAGTTTCTCAAACAAAATCAGGGGGTCAACATTTCGGATCGCGTATCGTTTGGCTACCAGATAATACCATGTTAGTAGCCATTGGAGATGGTGGCAATCCACCAACTCGACTTGATGGGGACTTGATTCGCAAACAAGCTCAAAATCTTAATTCTCATTTGGGTAAAGTTGTTCGTTTAAACGATGATGGTTCAATACCGAAAGATAACCCTTTTGCAGCATCTAACAATGCCGATGCAGCGATATGGAGTTACGGACATCGCAATATTCAAGGAATAACGATCGATCCAGTAAATAACAAGTTGTGGTCAACCGAACATGGTTCAAGAGGTGGTGACGAATTAAATCTTGTAGAAGCAGGAAAAAACTATGGCTGGCCAGTAGTTACCCACAGTAAAGAATATACTGGAGGAGAAATTTCATCCAAGCGATCGCAACCAGGTATGATAGACCCAAAAGTAGTTTGGACTCCTGCGATCGCCCCTTCAGGATTAGCATTCTACTCGGGTAAACGCTTTCAAGCATGGGAAGGAGATTTGTTTGCAGGAGGTTTAATCTCTCGGGATGTTCGTCGCATTGATTTGGATGCAAACAATAATGTTGTTAGAGAAGAATCTATTCCTATCGGTAGGAGAGTCCGCGATGTACGTCAAAGTCCCGATGGCAGACTATACATTTTGACAGATGAGCAGAATGGCCAACTTATAACTATTGAACCTACAAATTAAAATACATTTTCATCAATTAGGAGTCCAGTAATTATGCATCAAGTTAATAATTCTTCAACATCTGCAAATAAAGACATAAACGTTGCGAACATTAATACTAAAAAAAGTAATACCAATTCTCATAACTCACCAGGATTCAAACCAGCAGCAGTATGGGAATCACCATCTTTTGAAGAATTTGGGCTTTGTATGGAAGTCACGGCTTACGTTCATCAATGGGATTAATTACTCCCATCAGGAATGGAAGATTACCGGCGTTGAATGAGGGGGTAGAGAAGCCACTGCGTTGCGGAGGCTCCCTCCGTTGTAGCAAGTGGCGTGAGGTAGAGGGGGAAGAGGGGGTAGAAATTTGATAGGAAATCTTATAAGCGGTTGGGGGAGTAATAAATAAAATCAATGCTTGTACGTATTCTTGGTTCTGCTGCTGGAGGTGGATTTCCTCAATGGAACTGTAATTGCGCTGGTTGTCAATCTACCCGTGGGGGTGATATTAATGCACGTCAGCGCACTCAATCATCTCTTGCTGTTCGAGCAGCTAATGGTTCTTGGTTTTTGATCAACGCATCCCCCGATGTGCGTCAACAACTCGAACTACTCCGGGATGGAGTACCTAATTCAGTTCGTTCTAGTCCCATTACGGGAGTGCTGCTAAGTGATGGAGAAATTGACCATACAGCAGGATTAATGATTTTACGAGAATCTGACGAACCATTGCAAATTTATGGGACAAATGCAGTCAGACAAGGATTAACCGAGGGTTTTTCTCTACTTCGCGTGCTGAAAAATTACTGCGGGGTAAACTGGGTTAATATCGAACCCGGTTCAAAAGTAAATTTGAGTAATGATGATAATAATGGTTTAGAAGTAGAAGTTTTTTCGCTTCCTAGCAAACCACCTAAGTATATGCGTTCTAGTTTGCCAGTGGAAGGGAATTGGGTAGTTGGATTTACGTTTCGCGATAGTAGTGGTGTTGTAACTTATGCTCCAGCACTAGCGGAGTTGAGCGATTCAATATTGGAGCGGTTTGAGAATAGTGATTGCATCTTAGTAGATGGAACATTTTGGCAAGATGATGAATTAATTGGCATGGGGAAATCAACCCGTACAGCTCGTATGATGGGACATTTACCACTTTCGGGGGATGACGGAAGTTTAATTCGTCTTTCCAAACTTTCCTGTAAGCGGAAAATTTTTACTCATATCAACAATACCAATCCCATGCTCATCGATAATTCAACAGAACGCAAAATAGTTGAAGCAGCAGGGATGGAGGTTGCTTATGATGGATTAACAATTGAATTATGAATATTTCCGGTTAAACAGTTATCGTATCTGTGAGGGCTGGTAATGGGTAATTGGTAATTGGTAATTGGTGTGAGTAGTTAATTATTAATCGTAAAAACATAATGCAATTAATCAAGCAGGAATCTGAAAAACCTTCTTGGACAAAAGAAGAATTTGAATCTGTACTCTATTCCCAAAAAACCCGCTATCATCATTTACATCCTTTTCACAGGAGAATGAATGAAGGATTGTTAACACCCACAGAAATACGAAATTGGGTAGCAAATCGTTTTTATTATCAAAAAAACATTCCGCTCAAAGATGCCGCTATTATGGCAAACTGTCCTGATAGGGAAGTAAGACGAGAATGGATTGAGCGAATTATCGACCATGATGGACGCTTGTCAGAAAAAGGTGGTATTGAAGCTTGGCTATTATTAGGTGAAGCTGTCGGTTTATCCCGTTCCGAACTACTTGATGAGCGCTATGTATTACCAAGTGTTCGCTATGCTGTAGATGCTTATGTAAATTTTTGTCGCAATAGTTCGTGGATTATAGCGATCGCTGCATCGTTAACAGAGCTATTTGGTCCCGATGCCATTAAAGTACGATTAGCAGCACTAGAATCTCATTACTCCTGGATAGATCCCGCTGGATTTGAATACTTCCGGGTACGGTTGAAAAAAGCACCCCGCGATGCTAAATATGCACTCAATTTGGTTCTGCAACATTGTAAAAGCCGCGATCGTCAAGAGCAAGCGGTTCAAGCATTAGAATTCAAGTGCGATTTGCTATGGAGCCAATTAGACGCGATTGATAGAGGTGAAACTCGTCCCCGTGTTGAGGAAAAGTGATGGAAGAAAGGCAAGTTTCGGAAAACCTTGATTATTTAGCTTTTGCTCCTGGTGTACGTTTGCATTGGAGTGAAGTCAGACAGCAATATTGGCTTCTATTTCCCGAAGCCGCACTTGCATTAAACCCCACTGCGGCAGCCGTACTCTCCAAATGTGATGGAAATCGTTCTAAGGATGAAATTGTAGCAGTATTAGCGCAGCAATTTTGTGATGTTAATGTTAGCGATGTGGAAAATTTATTGTTATCGGTAGTCAAACGAGGGTTGTTAATTAAGTAAGAAGTAAGAAGTTAGGAGTTAGGAGTTAGGAGTTAGAAGTAATAAGTAATAAGTAATAAGTAATAAGTAACAACCAGGACTTACGCAATGAGAAGGGAAAATATCATGTTCCAGACATTCTATATCTCCCCAAGCCCTCTTAAAAAGGTAGGCTTGCGTAAGTCCTAACAACTAACAACTAATATCTTTTCCGCTTACATTGGAATGAATAAAAATACTACTAAAAAAAACTCTGCGCTCCTCTGTCTTGAAAAGTTGCTCATGGGGGAGACCACGCCACTTGCTACAACGGAGGGGACCTCCGCAACGCAGTGGCTCCCCAAGACCGCACTTTATGTCCTGACGGACACGCTGCGCTAACGCTGCGCTTACCTCAGCGCCACTTTGCGTTTCAAAAATATATCATTCCGATGCTAACGGATTTGATATAACAACTAACAACTAACAACCAACAACTAATAACTAATAACTAACAACTAATAACTAAAATGACTATTAATAAACCTTTAACACTAATTGCAGAATTAACTTATCGCTGTCCCCTTCGATGTCCCTATTGTTCTAATCCTGTTAATTACGGTGAAATTAATCGGAATCAAGAATTATCTACTGAATATTGGTTAGATGCAATCCGTCAAGCTGCAAAACTAGGAATTTTACAACTTGGTTTCACTGGAGGTGAACCACTTCTACGAAAAGATTTAGAGGTGATGGTAGAAACGGCTGCTTCTACAGGAATTTACACCAGTTTAATTACAGCTGGGACAATTTTAACTCCAGAGCGAGCAGCTAAACTGAAAGATTGTGGATTAGATCACGTACAAATCAGTATTCAAGATAGCCAAGCAGCACAATCCGATCATATTGCAGGGGTTGCTTCCTTTGAAAAAAAATTGACTGCTGCAAGATTGGTGAAAAAATTAGGATTTCCCCTAACTATTAATGTTGTATTGCATCGTCATAATTTGGACAGAATTGAAGAAATTTTAGAATTGTGCAAAATCCTAGAAGCAGATAGGGTTGAATTAGCCAACACTCAATATTATGGTTGGGCACTAAAAAATCGTACTTCACTGCTCCCAACACCTGCTCAATTAGAGCGAGCAAAACAAGCAACTGCAATTGCTGTACAGAAACGATATTTTCCTATGGGTATTGTTTACGTACTACCCGATTACTACGAAAAATATCCCAAGCCATGTATGGGTGGATGGGGACAAAAGACAATAGTCATTTCTCCTTCGGGAGATATTTTACCTTGTCAGGTGGCTGCTTCCATTCCCGAATTGAATTTTACCAACATTCGCGATTGCAATTTAGAGTGGACTTGGTTTGATTCAGTTGCATTTAACCGCTTTCGTGGCACTGATTGGATGGATGAACCTTGTCGTAGCTGCGATCGTAAAAATATTGATTTTGGGGGTTGTCGCTGTCAAGCTTTTCTGCTTACTGGAAAATCTGGCGCTACCGATCCAACTTGTCATTTGTCACCAGATCGTCAAATAATTATTAAAGCCCGAGAAGGAGTACAGTCAAACCATTCTCAGTTTACATACCGTTAAAATTAAATCGCTCAAAATCAAATTCTTTTTTGCTTTTTTAAATGTATTTTTAGCATACTAAGTTTTAAAAAACTCTTTTTTTTGAATCCATTAATTTCAGAAAATTGGTAGAATATTATTTGAAAAATTTCTTGTAGATAGTATCCTATTAACTATGACTAGTTTCACATTATCAATTAGAGCCTTAAAACAGGCACGAAATGAAGGCAAATAGTTCCGATTTTACATTAATTACCACCCCTAAAACACCTCATTAAAGCCAAATGACTTTAACACGTAATCCTAATCTAGATCTAACGAAACTCTTGTCACCTGACCTCAAGGGAGAGAAAGATTCCGCAGATCCCTTGATTGGGTTACGTCCGGATTGGTGGTGGACTGGGCGGCGACTTACAGAAGTCCTACATTCTATGCCGATTCCAAATTTAGCCACCTGCACGCGCCGCGAGATTCTAGACTACTTCGATAACGGCTGGCTGATGACCGAAGTATTGTTGTCAGCACTACAGGGAGAACAGGCATTCCTCCACCCACCCTACCACCAACTTCGTCATCCTCTCATCTTCTATCTATGCCACCCTGCGGTACTCTACATCAACAAACTTCGGCTAGCTGGACTCATCCACGAGTCACTCAATCCATACTTTGAGCAATTGTTTGAAACAGGCGTTGACGAGATGTCTTGGGACGATATGTCCAAAAATGAAATGGATTGGCCCTGTGTCCGTGAAGTCGTTGAATACAGACGCAGCAGCTACAAAATTGTCCGAGAATTGATTGAAACCCTACCCGCCCTAGAAGACAATCATCCACCGATCGCGATGGACAATCCCGCATGGGCACTATTCCTCGCCTTTGAACATGAACGCATCCACATCGAAACCTCTAGTGTCCTGTTGCGAGAGTTACCCCTATCGGTTTTGCGTCGCCCAGAAGTATGGCCTAACTTACATCCTTCCGCATTTACCGAGAATCAAACCGTTGAGAACAAGTTAATCGCCGTTTCCAGCAAAACTGTCACCCTGGGTAAGCCTTGGCAAGAACCCTCCTTTGGTTGGGACAACGAGTATGGTTCACGGCAGGTAAGGGTTCGGAGTTTTCAAGCCAGTCGATACTTGGTCACCAATGGTGAATTCTACGAGTTTGTTGTTGCTGGCGGATACCAGGAACCGAAATACTGGACAGAAGAGGGCTGGGCTTGGAAGCAAAATCGCAATACTAAATGGCCGACATTCTGGATGGCTGATGGACCAGCAGGACTGCACCAATACCAACTACGGACGATCTTTGAGGTGGTAGAGATGCCTTGGTCTTGGCCGGTTGCTGTCAACTGGTATGAAGCGAAAGCCTACTGTGCCTGGAAGACTGAGGAGGATAACAGCCCCGTCCCTTACAGACTCATAACGGAAGCCGAACACCATTGCTTGCGTGGGGGCAACCAGCCAGTTAATTGGAATCTAACTTGGGGATCGGAAATCCCAGTGAATGCTTTGCTGCCTAACGAAGCTGGATTTTACGATGTCTTCGGCAATGTTTGGCATTGGTGTGAGGATGATTTCAATCCCTTGGAAGGGTTCCGCGTCCACCGGCTCTATGATGACTTTAGTACCCCTTGCTTCGACGGCGAACATAAGATGATTCTGGGCGGGTCTTTTATTACCACTGGTGATGAAGCCACTGAGTGGGCAAGGTTTCACTTCCGACCTCACTTCTTCCAGCACGCAGGATTTAGGCTAGTGCGATCGGATGATGGTGACGCAACCTGGGATGCGGTAATGATTCCTAACAAAAGCAATGGGGTTAAAGCCTATGAAGGTGAGAGAATTCTGGCAGAAAACCTAATGCTGCATTATGGATCGGCTGATGAAGCAATGCCGTACAATTTCGGTCCGAAGGATGCTGTGGGATTTCCTCAACGTATTGCTCAACTAACCTTGGAAACAGCCGAGCATCTGGGAATTCACATGGATCGGGCTTTAGATGTTGGCTGCTCCGTTGGCGGCTCAACCTTTGAGTTGGCGCGGGGATTTCAGTCAGTGTTAGGCATCGACCTCAGTGCCACCTTTATTGAAGCTGCCGAGACGCTACGTCGCGAAGGCAGACTGGCTTATATTCGCCGGGATCAAGGGGAAAACACGAGCCAAGCTGAAGTTTGCTTAAAGGAAGACCTGGATCGCCGTCGGGTGAATTTCCGCCGTGCAGATGCCTGTGCATTACCCCCCGAACTCTTTGGGTTCGATGTGGTGTTAGCGGCTAATCTTCTCTGTCGTCTACCCAGTCCTAAAGCCTTTCTCGGTCGTTTGTGCGGTCCACGGGGGCTAGTGCGACTAGGCGGACTACTGGTGCTAGCAACACCATTCACTTGGGATGAGCGTTTCACGCCACGGGATGCTTGGCTGGGCGGGCATGATGGTGAGGATTCCTTTACAGTATTGCAAGGAGAGCTAAAGGGAGATTTTGAACTGCTCGAAACGCAAGATATGCCCTTCCTGATCCGGGAACACGCTCGTAAGTTCCAGTATGTGGTTACCTTGGTAAGTTTGTGGAAACGCCGTGGCGGCTAAAAAGTCCCGGAAAGTTTAACGGTCAGACAGTTTCTAGTTTTTGACTGGTGGGAACTTCAGTTGAAAATCTACAAGAGGAAAAAACTTTGTGAAATGATTCTGCAACTCAAATAACGACTAGGAAGGAACCTCAAAACGTTCCCAAACATTACTGTTGTTTATACTGACTAGACAATTATGCTGCCACAGCGATAAAATTATACGGTTTTATACAATGAAAATAATTTCAAATGTCATTACAAGAAAACAAAGCAATTGCCAAACAATTCTTTGAGGAGACATGGGGTAAAGGAAATTTGCTAGCAGTAGACAAAGTTGCTAGCGCCGATTTCAAAGTTGATTACTCGACACTTTCTTCACCACTTGATCGTGAAGGTTTTAAAACATGGGTCGCTGACCTTCATACAGGCTTCCCTGACTTACAATTCATAATTAAAGATGTAATAGCAGAAGGAGAAAAGGTTACGATCCGCTGGGTGGGTCAAGGTACTCATAAGGGTCAGCTCAATATGCCAAATCTTCCTGCAACAGGAAAGCCAATGTCCTATACAGGTATTACCATTTACCGTATTGTCGCAGGTGAGGTAGTAGAAGAAATAGGAGAAGAAGATATATTAGGTATGCTACAGCAGCTTGGTTTTGTTCCTGGGTTCTAGTTTTAATTCCGCACAGCAGTAAATCTGACCGATCGAAGCTTATCTACTGAAACCTTCGATCATTAAAATTTACTATATGATAAAAATTTATAAGATTTTATCAAAATGAATAAATTCAAAGCTATAATCGACAAGGTTAGCCATGAGGCAGATGAGGAACTTAAAACCCTACGAGAGCTAGAAGTCTTTGTTCTAGATAATTCTGTTCGTGAAACCACTGTGGGAACTGCTCGTGGCCATGTCCTTGAAGACAAAATCAACATCTTAAAAGCGATCGCTGAAACTGAACTAAATGAAGTGATTCTTGGCACTTATGGAGCTAACAGAAATGTTGATGACCAAATTCCCAAACATTGGATCGATCTGGGTGGAACCTTAGATAATATGTGGGGATTTAGCGAAGCTTACAATGCTTTAGATCAATCTGGAGTTCCCATTGATGAACCAGCATCTGGATTGTTGGAAATGGCTAATGACCATAAGATGAGTAATGCAATTATCGAAATAGATTTGTGTAGTCCTGCCATCAATTATCAGCAGTTCTCACTCAACCAATTTATTTTAAACCAAGTGGAGTGGGCTAATAAAAATTTGATTCCACGGGGTGAGCAAAAACTTCCTCCACGTGTTCTTGTAAACTTGAGAGATTTTGCAAATTTTGAAACCGATACAGAGGGCTTAATCCGGTGTCTACATCTGATTGAATCCTTGGGTAATTTGCCCAGTAATCAGCGTCCCTTTGGACTGATGATTGAGGAACCAACCGGTTTTTTGCTTCCAGAAACTGTAAGCAAACTGACTCGTATTATTCGTGAAACCATGATTTCGGCAAATTGGTCAAATGGTAAACTACTTGTGCATGTACATTGTGGTTTCGGCCTTGCAGAGTCAACTACTTTAGAGGCATTGGCAAATGGCGCTGATGGGATATGGAGTGCTGTTTGCAAAGCCGGGGCAGCTTTGGGTCATTCATGCTCAAGTATTACATTAACAAATTTAGCCCGACTTGGTAATAAATTTGTCACTCGTACATACAAACTACCAGCCATTATTAAAGCTGCGCGCAAAGTACATACAATTGCATCAAAAGAACCTGTTCCTAGAGATCAGGAAGTTTATGGTAAGGAAGCTTTCGATCTCGTGTTCGGTGGATGGCATGGATTCATGGGAGATAAAATGAGTGCCGTTGCTAGCATTATAGGTGTCAAGCAGACTGTAAGAATCAGCGATTTTGCCAATGCCGAAATGTTACATCAAGCTATGATTGAACGATTCGGCGAACCCGAAAAAACCGGATGGGATGAAAAATTATGCAAAAAGATGGAAGAAAAAATTGATGAGCACTTACTTCTCGGACAAAGTTTTGACTATAATACCATCACTGGGTTAGCCCAATTATACGAATATAGCGGAGGATGTATTTCATCGTCCATGCTTCAAATTATCACCTCAGACAGCGATATTCCTAATGAACACCCACTGATTGTCAGTCTGAAACAACGATGGAAAAAGTTGTCAGAAAAATTTAATTCACCCTCTCATAAAAATCTAGAAGAACTGATATCAATTCCTAGCATCTTTTGGCAAAATCCAGAGATTCCTGAAACTATGGAAGAGATACCCGTCAATTATTTTCTTGATGATATTTTCAGAGGTTTTCATGTCACAGAAAAACAAAGGGAGATGATTAGCAATTTGTTAGATGTTGACGGCAACGGTTATGCATCTTGGCAAGAGTTTGTCTTTCGTTTGAAATGGACTATACAACAGAAGGGTTTACTCTACTACTCAACACCGGAAGCGTTAATTTTGGGAACTTTTGAATTCATCTTACAGGACTTTTCATAATAAGTTTAGGAGATATCAATGGGATATTTAACTTATCACTTCGTAAAAAATGTGCTTTAAGCTCCTGAATAAATCCATAAAATGACTCATGTATCGGGAAATTCTAATTTGATTTAATAATTAATGGTGCGTTACAGCAAAATCAAAATATTCGTTAAAATTAAATATTGTTTGTGCTGTAACACACCCTACAAGCTACAACTTCACGGTAACTGTTTTAACTTCGGTATAATGCTCCAAGCAATATTCGCCAAGTTCGCGGCCCATACCAGATTGCTTGAATCCACCGAAGGGTGCAGCAGCATCAAACACATGATAACAATTTACCCATACTGTACCGGCACGGACGTTGTTAGCAATAGCGTGTGCTTTAGTAATGTCTTGCGTCCAGACTCCGGCAGCTAGTCCATACATTGTAGTATTAGCTAAATGAATCGCTTCATCGATGTCTTTGAATTTAATAATGGTCATCACCGGACCAAAAATTTCCTCTTGAGCAATCTTCATGTTGTTTTTGACATCTGCAAATACCGTAGGCTCAATAAAGAAACCTTTGTCACCCACTCGATGGCCGCCACATTTCATACTTGCACCTTCACCTATACCCGATTCGATGTAACTCATTATCTTATCGAATTGGTCTTTGTCTATCTGGGCTCCCTGTTGAGTGTTAGAGTCAAAGGGATCGCCAACTAAACGGTTTCTGGCTCTTTCTACAGTCTTAGCGACGAATTCGTCATAGCATTTTTCTTCTACAAATACCCGGGAGCCGGCATTACAACATTGCCCTTGGTTGAAGAATAAGCCGTGGTGGGCACCTTCAATAGCTATATCCATATCTGCATCAGCAAAAACGATGTTAGGACTTTTACCGCCAAGTTCCAAGGTTACTCGCTTGAGGTTACTTTTGGCTGCGGCTTCCATCACCAAATGTCCAACTTCAGTAGAACCAGTAAATGCCAATTTGTCAACATCCATATGACTGGCGATCGCTGCACCTGCTGTGGGTCCATATCCTGATAGAATATTTACAACACCAGGTGGAAAACCAGCTTCGATAATTAATTCACCAATCCGCAACGCCGATAGAGGGGTTTGTTCGGCAGTTTTCATTACCACCACATTACCAGTTGCTAAAGCCGGTGCTAACTTCCACGATTGCATCAACAAGGGGAAATTCCAAGGAATTATTTGACCAACTACACCTACAGGCTCGTGGCGAGTATAGCAGAAATAATCACCATTTATGGGAATAGTTTTACCTTGAACTTTATCTGCCCAACCTGCATAATAGCGATAACAGCGAATAACTAAATTTAAATCGCCATAGGAACTTGTGAGGGGTTTACCATTATCTAAAGTTTCTAGACGCGCTAAATCATCAATATTTTGCTCTATTAAATCAGCTAATTTGTAAAGTAATTCGCCGCGACGAGTAGCAGACATTTTGCGCCATTCTCCCTGAAAAGCCTGTTTAGCCGCAACCACTGCTTTATCGACATCTGCTGCATCTGCTTCAGAAATATCACAAATCACTTCACCTGTCGCAGGATTAATCGTTTCAAACTTTTTACCGCTGACACTTTCTACCCATTGATTATTTATCAACAGCTTTGTTTGACCTATTTTTACTTCTTGCTTTAGCCTGCTTGCTGTAACCATAGGATTCTCCTTGAACTTTTGAGTAAAAGTATCTTGAATGTATTTCCTATGTTTCCTTGGCTACAGCATAACTTGGCGATTTTTTAACCTGTGCTTAAGTTTTGATTTACATAAGCTTTACATTCGATATCTCCGGAAAACATTTATATTTACCAGGAATGGCCGCAACTGGCACAGTGCGATACACCTTTGGTGTCGGCTTCGCCTATCGCTCTTTAGCAATATATTTATATTGTAAACGAAATTAAAACAGGAATGGCCGCAACTGGCACATTGCGGCCATTCCTGTTAATAACCCCCTACCCCCTTCTCGAAAGCCTCTCTCCTGCCAGGAGAGAGGTTTGGAGAGAGGTATTGTCTATTGCAATATCTAATACAGGCGGGCAAGGATGCCCTCCCCACAAGAGTATAAGTTTTATCTTCAAAAAACTTAATCTACATATTCGACCATATCTTCTGTTTTGAAGCGAACTTTAGCTCTCGTAGCATATTTATCAGTGTTATCTCGGTATCCAGCCGGACAGACTAATGCCGCATGGTATCCTTTTTCTGTTAATCCCAAAACTTCATCATATTTATCGGGGACAAAACCTTCCATTGGGCAAGTATCAATTTCCAACATTGCCGCACAAGTCATAAAGAATCCCAAAGCAATGTAAACTTGTTTAGCAGACCATGTATCTTTAAAATCAACTGGTTTTTGCACAAAACCCTTTACCATATCCCCAAGCTTTTGCAAGTTTTCTACAGGGACATTTTGGACTTCCGACATTCGCTGGAGGTAAGAATCAACATATTCAGTGCTGACATCTTTTTTAATAGCCAAAACTACCAAATGGGAAGCATCCACAACCTGTTTTTGTCCCCAAGAATGTTCTAAGAGTTGATTGCGAATTTCGGAATTGCGAATTACGAAGAATTTCCAAGGTTGTAGCCCAAATGATGAAGGTGAAAGTACCAAACTTTGTTCTAACACCTTCCAAACGTCTTCTGGAATCTTTTTGGTGGGATCGAATTGCTTAGTCGCGTAGCGCCATTCTAGTTGTTTGATAACTTCTTGGGGTGAAAATGTTGTTGCGTTCATGTGTAAGCTAAAAAAAACAGCCAGTTTTTAAGATATACGCGATCGCAATTAAACGCTAGCAGATGATTAATTATCGATGTAAATCATATTTTGGGAAATTATGCAAGTGGCAATCGTATTATTTCATATCTTCCACCTACACCCTATAAGGGTGAGGCTATACAAACAAAGCCTGCCGTGGCAGCAGGCTAATAATCCTAATTTTTCCTTCTATTGAAACAATATGATGTTTATAAAAAATAGAAAAATCAGTATTATTACTTTGGTGCAAGATTTTAAACGGTTATGGTAAATTTAATTTACCGCCAAATCATACAGCTTTTATTGCACGTAAACTAACATAGCTCAAATCTTGCACCAAAGTAATAATACTGATTTTTCCTTCTATTGAAACAA
>JBCBQE010000007.1:0-25283 GCA_039820385.1 Cyanobacteria bacterium J06635_10 | reverse complement strand
GCCATCGTTATCGGATATCATTACCGCCCTCCTTAGAATCTTGCGGTATTAAATCATCTCGCAGCGATCTGAAACCGGGTGCAGGAGGTAACATAATTTCCTCATCATCATCTTCGGAGAAGCTTGACATCTCTTCTAACTCCGAAGCTAATTGGGTTTGAGTGGCAACAGTAACTGATATTGATTTAGCAGATTCTAAGGAGGGCGGTAATGATATCCGATAACGATGGCTTAAGGATGGAAATAAGCCATTACTTAAATTGCTACGTTGATCGCGAATAAAACGATATAAAGCTTCTAAACCGACTAATGCAACTTTAGCTTCTTCTTCATATAAAATAGAGCGGACTCCTTCAAGGGGATGGATATTGCCAAAAGTTGGATTGATTTCCGACAAGGGGAAATCTGCTAGATCGGTAAATATATCTTCCTTCTCATCAGTTTGTGAAGCGCGTTCAAAAGTGAGAAATAAACAATCTTGTTTGAGAAAAGCTTCTTCCAAATACTCTTGCGAAGAATCTTCTTCTAAAACCGTAGCACGAAAATATTTCAGAGATTCTTCTGAACGATAAAGTAATATTCCATACTCCATACCTAGCATGCCCATTACCGAAGCATAAAGAGTGCCAATATCCCACTTATTGATTTCTATGGATAGAATTTGCTGTTCTTCTAAAAATTCCCAAGGTGCTAATTTCCAAATAGCAAAAGCTTTTTTTAGTAATAAATTCGCGTATTGTGGAGGTAGGTCTGGAATTTGATTCTCAATAACTTCTGAAAAACCACGAAACAGTTCGTCAATTAATGGCAACTCGGGTACGCGATCGATAACAATATCTATATCTTGCAGCACTCCCCGTAAATAAAATTGAATTTCCCTATCTTGGACTACAATTTTCTGAGGACGGGCTGGTTTGGCTGGACTTTGAGGACTTTCTATCGCTCGGATTAAAGTACGAACAACTGCTTCTGGCCCTGCTTGAGGATTTACCACATCCATTCCCCGTACAATTCCTTCTTGAGCATCAACCCAAAGAATGCATTCGCCCCTTTCCTGTGAATCTTCCCCGCTTATGGATGGCGATGAAAATGGACGGCGATCGCCCTCCCATACAGAAGGAATTTGGGGCAATTTCTTCAAACGACGGATGGTAGAGCGACTAAAACTTGTCATAGATTGGGTTTATTACCTTTAGCATTCTGTGTCAATTTTATTTTTAGTTGATTTTGGGGAGAAGGATTCCTTTTTCCTGAATAAAAGAAGCTCGAAAACTTTGCTTTCATAAACGCCGCACCCCGAAAATAGCTTTTTTTAGAAATACGCCGAGTTTTTCAATTTTAGAATAATTTCATTCAGGATGCTTTAATTACAACTTGTCTTGCCGATCGATTGAGGAAAGGTAGAAATCGATGCACTCGCATTACTTAAAATATTTTTGAATCAAAATTAATCACAAAGCAGCTTCATTTATATCGCTAGAATAAATACAATAAGCAAAAATGGCGAGTGTGAAACCCGAGGTCAACTAGTTATATTTTCTGGTTCCCGCTCAAAATTCACACGATCGCCTTTTAGTGATAGTTCAACCAATAATACGGAGTTGAAAAGCAGATGACACAAGCGACTGAGTCTCAACAGCGCGGAATTCAAATGAGCGAAGCCGCACTGCGACAAGTTAAATTGTTGCAAGAAAAGCAAGAAAAAGACCTCTGCTTGCGGGTAGGAGTACGGCAAGGTGGCTGTTCTGGAATGTCTTACATGATGGATTTTGAAGACCCCAGTCAAATTAACGACCACGATGAAATCTTTGATTACGATGGCTTCAAAATTGTTTGCGACCGTAAGAGTCTATTATATCTCTATGGTTTGATGCTTGATTATAGCGATTCCTTAATTGGCGGAGGTTTTCAATTTACTAATCCTAACGCTAACACTACTTGTGGTTGTGGTAAATCATTTGGTGTTTGATCTCAATTTTTCCGCAGTCCTTTGTATTTTTTCACAAATAGTTATTTAATGACAAAGGACTTTTGAGAACAGGAATGATAATTGTTTTGCTATGACTCAAACAGTTGAATCCCTATTTGATATAGGTTTAGAACGTTATAAGTCTGGAGAATCAGCAGAGTCGTTGATTCCCGTTTTTAAAGAAATTTGCGATCGCGCACCTCAAAATAGTGCTGCGTTGACTTGTTTATCGTGGTTGTATATGCTCGATGACAAACCAAAGCTTGCTTACAAGGCTGCTCAAAAAGCTGTAAAGTACAATCCCCAAGATCCGCAGGCGAGGGTTAATCTGGCTACAGCCATGTTAGAAACAGGGCAAAAAGGTTTGCGAGATCATGTTGAGGCTGCTTCGCAGTTAATGGTGGTTAACCAGGAATGGCATGACGAAATCAAAAATAGTATTGAAGATGGTTTAACTAGAAAACCAGATTGGAAAAGTTTGGCGAAAATTAAAAGCTGGCTATTCGATTAATCGGTACTTTCGCAAGATTCGCTTTTATCTGTGGATTAAGCTCCACAGATTTTTCATCATTAATCTCATACCTACCACAATAAATTGGTCACAAGCAAAATTTCTTCCCAACTTCCCATTCCCAATTCCACATATGAGAGATAAATTATTAAATTTACTTAACATATTTTTAGTCGCTGACGTTTTTCTCGTTTTAATCAGCTTTGGCTGGTTAGTTGTAGCGGTAATTGGTCATAATGCTGGAATACCCCTAGGCTTGGATTTATGGTATAAGCTTTGGGAACCTGTATTTACTCCAGCAATTGGTATTTTAATGCTCGGTGCGCTTCTTAGTGGTATTATCAGTTGGATTTCTCGCAAGTTACAGCTTGGGGAATAAGAAATAATTCTTTTATCGAAAGCTTTTGTTCTGTGGGTAATCTTTTTACCAATTAAGATCGGGTGTCATCTAATCACGCCTAACCAGAACATTACTGAGCGTTGCTGCTCAAAGCTTGCCATCTAGCATATCGGTTTGTGTTCAAGTGGTAAGAGTACCCATCGTTCCGGTGCAACACTTGGCAGTACTTGTGGTTTACAGGGCTAACTTTTGGGGCATCCACCGGGCGTAACTCAAAAACCCCAGTCTTTCTGGTTGTTACCCTTACATGGTGAGTGCCTGCAAACTTCCCTTTAGGGAGTACAGCCCTAACTATGTCCCCCGTCTGGTACCCAAAGTGCGTTTTTTGTCTTGTCCTGTGCCGTATAGGGAACCCATGCTTGTTTGTCGTACACATTTGTCGGCTGCCCCATCCAGTAGCTTTTATGTGCAATGGCTGCACCGTTACCATCTTCAAGCTGTTAACTTCACCTACTGCGGCAGCATCAAGCCAGTGAGTTTTAGGAAGGGCCAAGCGAACCCTGTTATACTTCGTTGTGCCGCCTGTACCAGTTTCTACTGGCAACCCTAAAGCCTTTAGTCTTTCAAGCAAAGCCCACCGCGTAGCGTTTACGGCTGCTGCGTCTTTTAGGGGTGCTTTTGCTTGACTAAGTACCTTTTTGAGTAAGTCAGGCTTCCCGCTCAAAAAGTCCTTAATATCTTGGTTGGACTTTCTTTGGTTACAGTCATGGCACGCCATCGCAAGGTTGGACACTCGGTTGCTACCTCCCTTAGACTTGGGATGTATATGCTCAACTTCTAAACGAGTATCAGTTGCACCACAGTAAGCGCACTTTCGCCCCCACTTCTCAAGCAAATACTCCCTTATCTCATACCCTTGCAACTCCCCTTGCTGGTACTGTATACCGCTAATCTCGGCGTTTTGCAGGGCTTGGGTGTCAAACCTAACTAGCTCCTGGGATATCCCAGTAATCGGGGCGTACCGAGTTATCCGTCTCGCCCAAGTAACAATATTTTCTACTCGGCTTTGTAGCGAGGGGGGAAGCCACCCTTTTGGTTTGGCGCGGTTCAAGAACCTGGGCTTACGGTACCGAGTCTTTCTGTTACGTCTGCTGCGCCTTACTTGCCTACGCTTTTCAAGGGCAGCTTTTATCTGGTCGCCTCTGTGGGTAATCACGGCAGCCCAAATAATCTTATCGTTGTTTACAATAGCTACTCCAGTTTGTTTCGAGCCTGGGTCAAACTTCAACTGGTAGCTACTTTCTTTCTTTGGCTGGTCTATAGTCTCCTTGAGTATGATCGTGAACGGGTATCTTCTGTACACGGCTGCTCTACGTTGGTTTAGCAGTCGTCTCGCTTCCCCAGGATGAACCGGGTTTAATGGTGTTTTATCAACCTTTAAAACAAATACAAAGTTAGACACCGATTGTGTCCTCCGCTTTTAAAGCAGGTAAAGTTTTCCTCGACCGGGTTAAGTGGGCTTGTCATGCTAGCAGCACTGGCGGCGAGCCAAATACACCTGTTTAACTACTAGCGACAGAGCGATTAGGCTGGAAAGTACCCAAAGGTGTCATCACCTACTTAACAAAAGTCTGGCTATATCTACGCCCGAGTTCAGCATCTTTCAGCTTTACTCAGTGTTTGGTGTACAGCAACTAAAATCTAAAGCTCCTTTAATCCCGATTACTTTAAAATTTCTTTAAGGGCTGGTTTTAAGTCTGAGTACTCATATCTAAAGCCACTAGCCAAAGTGCGTTGGGGTAAGACTTTTTGACCTTCTAAAACTACTACTGCCCCATCGCCTAGCATTGCTTCAATTGCAAAAGATGGTACGGGTAACCAAGAAGGGCGATTTATCACTTCACCTATAGTTGTAGATAATTCTGCCATGCGAACGGGATGGGGAGCAGTGGCATTGTATACACCTGACATTTCTGGCGTACTCAAAGATTTTAAGATTAAATTAATTATATCGTCTATATGAATCCAGGAAAACCATTGCTCGCCACTACCGATAGGTCCTCCTGCAAATAGCTTAAATGGAGGTATCATTTTACCAAGGGCACCACCCATTCCCAAAACGATACCAAAGCGTAAGATTACCAAACGCACCCCGCTATCTGTAACTTTCTGAGCTTCTGCTTCCCAGTCTTGACAGACTTGAGCGAGGAAATCGCTTCCTGGGGGGCTATTTTCATCAAAGGTGGCGTTTGCACTAGTACCGTAATAACCAACTGCTCCAGCGTTGACTAATACCTTCGGCTTTGTAGTACTCGAGCATATTGCTTCAACAATTTTTTGCGTGGTTAGCTTACGACTATTAAGAATTTCCTGCTTGCGTTCAGATGTCCAACGCCCTTCGCTTATAGGTGCTCCTGCAAGATTGACTAAACCTTCACAACTAGCTATGCTATCTTGCCAAGGTCCCAAAACAGTCGGTGTATAAGCAGTAATTTCCACGTTGGGATAAGCACTAGTTGGGAAAAGCTTTTGGGCACGATCGATATTACGGGTTAATACAAGCACCTTCATTCCCTGTTTTTGCAGTCGTTCGACCAAACGACTGCCAACAAATCCCGTTGCTCCAGTAATTGCGACTTTCATCTTTTTTCCTTGCACCAGACTATTATTTTACCTTGATATCGGCATTTGGGATGTCCCATAATTCCTCAGGTGTTTGGCGAGACAAAGGGGAGCCATTTTAAGATTTATAAGTGTCGGTTCGATGAGGTGGTGAGTTTACATTATTATCAAACCAGAACTACAAAACCCGAACTACAAAGTTTCAAATCCCTAGTTCTTGATAAAAATTACATGCTTCTGGCCAGAGCATGTCAATTCTTTGCTTATTCGCTTTTATACAGTTAGGTATTATAGGATGGACGTGTTATAAGGCGTGGGGCTATTATGGCTCGCTATACCTGTTCATATATTGTTTCTCTTTCCATAGATGATCTCCAACCGCTACTTGTACAACTTTTGCAAGAATGTAACTTAGATGTCCAATATTATACATCTGATTATATTCTGGCACGAGAAACTCCTGGTAGCGTTTCTTTCTCGAAATTTGTGACAATAGAGGTACTGATTGATAAAAGTACAGCAACTGAAACGGAAACAAAGATGAATTTAGTGATTAAAAACGAGGAATTACCACTCCAAGTTAATAATCACTGCCGACAAGTGTTTGAGTCTATTAAGCAAGTAGTTGAAGATTGCCGTCATTGGCAGTTAACCGAGACTCTTGCTGGATAGGTTGCTCGTCCGTGTTTTTTGAAGTTATCGGCGTTAGTTGCGGCTAGCTTAAAATAAAGGTACCGCAACAAATCGCCATTTTCCTGAGAATTCAAAAGTTGTGACCAAACTATTGTGAAATCGAATACCGATAAGGATAAATTCATGCAACAAATAGATTTCGGGAAATATTGCTGTACGAGCATTTTTTAATCCAAAACCCTGGTAAATGTTACAATAAAGACAAAAAACTGTCTTGCAGTGTTCTAAGAATCTTTATATCCAGTCGGGTATAACTTTTTAATCCTCAGTATCTTCGGTCATGCTGGGGTTAATTAACGTAATGTCATATTCGCTAGCATCCGTTTGCCCAGTTTGAGTTGCATCCCGTTGAAGTATGTAGTAGATAGCACGTACTTGTGGTCCGAAGACGACCTCATCTTCATTTTTTAGGTCGTGGGCTGGTATTTTGCGTCCGTTAATCATCAAACCGTTAGAACTTGGTTTGCCTTTGACATCGCCATCTACAATTCGGTAATAGTATCGCTTGTCATTTTGATTATCTCTTGGTAATTTCACTAATGTTGCATGACGACGCGAGACAAATTGCGATACTAAGTGAATATCGCATTCACGGTCTCTACCAATAGAATACAGGGAATTTTCTAAAGTAAATTCTTTACGTCCCTGGTCGTCTTCTATAATCAAGATATGAGCTTCATTCGATTGTGCTGCCATAGGTTCATCGTTGCTACAATCGGTTGAACTGCCAGCAATCAAGATTCGTTTGGTATTGTTTATTGCCATTATCGAACCTAAACTCAGTGGTCAGAAACTGCTATCTATCTCCAACATTGACTTTAATTGCAAGAGTAGAACGGGAATGCTTTACTCTGGAAGATTGATACAGCTTGAGGAAACGTTTCAAAAATTTAACTTTGTGAGAAACGTAACACAATAGTACTGACTTAGTTTAACCTGAGATGAGCAAAAGGAATATTTTTGCTCATCAATAATACCTCTAAAGGAGGATTTTAGTAATTGCTTGTAAACCTTCTTAAGAGAAGGGAGTTGGTAACTACACTAACAGAGCTAAAGGCCATCAAAGCTGCTGCACTTCCAGGATTAAGAACAAAACCGAGGCTCGGTAATAATAAACCAGCAGCCAAAGGAATTCCCACTACATTGTATGCAAATGCCCAGAATAAATTTTGACGGATTTTGTTAAAGGTGGCACGACTAAGGCTAATAGCTTCTACAACTTTTTGTAGTTTATCTCGCATTAGTACAATTTCAGCAGCTTCGATTGCCACATCGGTTCCCGAATTTAGCGAAATACCCACATCAGCGCTCGATAAAGCTGGTGCATCATTGATTCCATCACCTACCATTGCTACAAGGGATTCTGGATGGCTGTTTTGCAGCGATTTAATGATTGCGGCTTTTTTTGCGGGGGGAATACCAGAATAGACATCATTCTTATCTAATCCCAATTGTTCTGCTGTAGCTAAAGCGGCTTCTTGAGTATCGCCGCTGAGTAAGATAATTCGCAAGCCCTGAGAACGAAGTAGTTCTAAGGTTGAAACAGCATCTTCTCTAAGAGTATCTCTAACAGCAATTAATCCAGCAATTTCACCACCACTTGCTACCAAAACTACTGTTTTACCAGCTTTAGCTAAGGTTTGAATTTGTTTTTGAATGGTTTGGTTGATACAAATACCGTTCAAATTCAACCATTCCCAACTACCTAAGAGTATTGTAGTATTATCAACTACACCAGATATGCCAAATCCAGGTTCGGTATGAAAATCTTTAGCTGAGGGGATAGATAGTTGTTGTTTTTTTGCTGAGTCTAGAATTGCCTTTGCTAGGGGATGCTGACTGCCACTTTCTACTGCTGCTGCTAGCTGAATTAAGGAATCAGTCGTAATGCGATCTGATATGACAATGCAGTCTGTTACAGTAGGACTACCAGTAGTTAAGGTCCCAGTTTTATCAAAAACTATGGTTTTTAATTGATGTACCTTTTCTAATACATCACCACCTTTGATTAACAAACCTCGTTCCGCGCCGATACCAGTTCCGACTAAAATTGCTGTAGGTGTGGCAAGTCCCAAAGCACAGGGACAAGCAACAACCATTACGGCGATCGCTAATTTAATTGCAATTAATATTGGCGAGTAATGAGTTGGTACCGATGACTGTAAGTAACCGGAAAGATGTATAGAGTGGGAAGGGGAAGTTAGTACCGCTGATGTAGCGATATCGTGCCAAACATGAGTACCGATAAAGTACCAAAATACAAAGGTTAGTAAAGCTGCGCTCAATACCCCGTAGGTAAAGTAACCCGCGACAGTATCGGCTAATTTCTGAACGGGTGCTTTACGAGTTTGTGCTGTTTCTACCAAACTGACAATTTGAGCTACAGTTGTATCGTCTCCAGTACGAGTTGCTTGAATGACGATTGTTCCGGATTGGTTAATGGTTCCCGCACTTACGGTGTCTCCCAGTTGTTTGGGAACTGGTACTGATTCTCCGGTAAGCATGGACTCATCAATGGTTGTTTTCCCTTCTACTACTTCACCATCAACGGGAATTTTGTCTCCTGGAAGTACTTGCAACCACTCATTAATACGAACTTGTTCGGCAGGAATTTCGATTATTTCGGCTGTTTGAGTATTCGTCTCATTGCCACTGGGTTTGGCTATTAATCGTGCAATATTAGGTCTAAGTGAGAGTAATTCTCTAAAGGCAGCAGAAGCGCGATTTCTAGCTCGTTTCTCTAAAGTACGTCCTAATAAAATAAACCCCAATATCATTACGGGTTCGTCGAAGAAACATTCCCAACCCAGTTGAGGAAATAGTAAGGCGATGACGCTCGAAAGGTATGCACTTAGGGTTCCGAGGGCAACCAAAGTGTTCATATTGGGTGCATTACGTCGTAAACCCAACCAACCATCGATTAAAATGGGACGACCTGGTATTAATATTGCTAGTGTTGCCAATCCGAAGTGAAGCCAAATATCGTGCAATATGGGAAACATTAAGCCGCTAATATTGCTTAAATGTCCAATTCCCGAAAGCACTAACAGCAATACGGCAATTATCAACTGCCTTTTAGCCGCGAGCAAATCTTTGCGTTTTCGTGATTCTGATTCTTTTAAAGCTTCGGCGCTATCTATTTCGGATGGTGGTTTGCGGGGTTTACTCGGAAATCCAGATGCCGTCAGTTGCTCAACTAATGCATCAACATCTATCGTAAATTCTTCCGAGTCTACCACTGCTACCCCAGTTGCTAGGTTCACACAGGCATTATCGACTCCTGGAAATTGGGTTAATTGTTTTTCTACCGCGCTCACACAACCAGCACACTTCATACCCTCGACATCAAGGGTAATTTTACTTTTAGTTGCTGGTAGACTGTTGGTAGGATTTTTTTTAGGTGCCAGTTGCATGGAAAATTTTCGGATTCGCTATGATTAGGAGAATGCCGCCTGTAAGGACATGACATTATGTTTGCCCCTACTTCGAGGGTAAGCGAAATCCGGATTTATGACAGGATGTCTAAGATATAAACTTTTATCAAAATTAGATTTTTAACTGTGTCGCCGTAAGTCCCCCGCTTACCCGATAGGGAAGCGGCGGGATGTAAGGCGGTAAAATGTTTGCGTCCTGGAAGGACAGCGTTCGCGCAGCGTGCCTGCAAGGCTTATATTTTTACAATCTTTCGAATATGATTACTGCTAATAGGATATAATAGTAACAAGCAGATGTTCGCGAGAAGTTACGATGAGAAGACAAGCGGTAAAAGTCAGGCTATACCCCACAGACCAACAAAAACAGATACTTGCACAGCATTTTGGTTGTGCGAGATGGTGGTGGAATTATGGCTTAAATCAGTGCATTGAAACTTATAAGGCAACTGGTAAAGGCTTGTCTCAGTCGGGACTCAATTCAATGTTGCCAGCACTAAAAAAAGAGAAAGAGACTGAATGGCTCAAAGATTGTTATTCACAGGTTTTACAGTCTGTGAGTCTCAATCTTAGCCGTGCGTATCAGAACTATATGAGCGGTAGGGCAAAATATCCTAGATTTAAATCCTATCGTCATCGCCAATCAATTCAATACCCACAGAAGGTTAAACAGGTTAATGATTGTTTGAAGTTTCCCGGTAAGATTGGTGTAGTGAAAGCCAAAATACACCGACCCCTTGATGGAACTATCAAAACAGTCACAGTTAGTAAATGCCCATCGGGTAAATATTACGCTTCTGTGCTGGTGGAATACGACGGGGATAACCCAACACCAAATACAGATGGTAGGGTAATAGGGATTGACTTAGGAATTAAAGATTTTGCTATTACCTACGATGGTGATAAAACTGTCTTATATGCCAATCCTAAACACCTGTACAAGTATCAAAAAAAATTAGCTGTAAAACAGAGGATTGCAGCCCGTAAACAAAAAGGGAGTAATCGTAAAAATAAAGCTAACAAGATTACAGCTAGGGTATACGAGCAAGTAAGCAATGTCCGCCAAGACTATCTACACAAGCTATCTAGAAAGATAGTTGATAATAATCAAGTTGTGGTAGTTGAAAATCTAAATGTCAAGGGCATGGTATGTCCTTCGGACACGCTGAGCGAACGTAATCACCCTCACGGGTTCGCCACTTCCTACAACGGGGGGAACCCCCGCAACGGAGTGGCTCACAAACTAGCAAAAGCAATATCTGATACCTCATGGGGAACATTTGTAAATTTCCTCTCTTATAAGTTAGAAAAAGAAGGAAAAGTACTCATAGAAATAAATAGATGGTTTCCTAGCTCCAAGCTTTGCTCTAACTGCCATTATCAAATAGAGGATTTGCCGTTAGAGGTTAGAGCTTGGACTTGCCCAAATTGCGAAACCCATCATGATAGGGATGGCAACGCAGCGCAGAATATAAGGGCTGAAGGTATCAGATTGCTGTCCTCAACGGACACTTACTACAACGGAGGGAACCTCCGCAACGTAGTGTCCTCCTCTGGGACGGGGGAGGCTAACGCCAGTGGAGAGGATGTAAGACCAACTCGCGGACGCAAATCCAAGATGCGGCAATCTTCCGTGAAACTGGAAGCCAACACTCACCCGTTAGGGGAGTGTGGGTAGTTCACGTAAATTCTTTGTGTCGATGCCAACGCAGATAAGTAAAGTAGATCGCAACACCTACTTGGAATGGGATTAAAGCAGCTTGGCTTTTTAAAAAGGGATTTATCGGCAAACTAGACATTGTCAAGAAATAACCCATGCCAAAGCTGCTCAGCATTATTAAGGTGAGATTTTTACGTTTAAACATCAGCCCGTGCAAAATAAAAATGTGATGTTGTTCTATTTAGATTTTTAGATGGATTGAATAGATAATCTTAGAGATAACTGTTCAAATATAAAAAATTTATGTCTAGATTCTAACAAGAGAATTTGGACATTGCAAATAGTCATTTACTACATTTCGTAATTAGAAATTAAAAATTGTGAAATTACAAGACAAACTAAAAATCCTAGCTGTATACTGTGATTTTTGTCTATATTATCGCCATTTAACAGCTAGGATTAAATCGATAACATCGCTTGCGATCCAACTAGAGTTTAGAACCCAATACTAATATTGCAATTACAGTCAATACGCACTCGAAGTATTTATAAAAAAATAAAAGCTTTATTACAACTTTTCGATTTTCCTAAAACCAGCCTTGCTTATTCATAAAGTAGGTATCAACAAAATTTTCATGGGATTTATTTAGATAAATCATCCCTTCAATTAAACCAACAAGCTGCATAATTAAAAAAGTTAAACCGTAGGTAAAATAACTACCGATCACAGAAATGATCAGGGTTATTAAGCCCTCTGGAGCATACCCGAGGACAAACTTATGAATACCTAATCCTCCGAAAATAATCGCGCAATAGCCAGCGAGTAATTGCTTAGTAGCGTGGGAAGGAGTGAGTTTTGCCATATTACTGTTCCTTTAGAATAAAAGTATAAAATTGATTACCTTATTTTTTGCTAGCAGAATTAATCAATAATTTTTAACGCGATTAAGCGTAAAATTACTGTTTTGATTAATTAATTAATCCTCTACTACAAGCAAGCCTTCATTATGTTTTAGTCTTGCTTGCATTTAAAATGCTCTATTATCTTGTTCGTATATTTTTAGCAGCTTTTATATCCCTGCTCTCTGCCATTTAATGACAGATGAGATATAAAAGACATTTATTTCAATAACTGCCACCCATCAGCGATTTAATATTCAGTTGTACAAGTCACTTTTGTGAAATTCCGGACTTTTTCAAAACGCTACAACCACTCTAATACCCTCTTCGCTTTTACAAACAAAATTACTATAAACTTTACGACAAGGGCAATTAAGTATATTGTGCTTTCTCGCGCTGAAAATTTATCGATTAACGCGGAGATGACTTTATTGATTTTCAATCCTTTTAGAATTGAAAATAGCTTACATCTCCATAATAAACGAAACTACTCAATAAAAACTATATGTTTACTTAGATACTTGGTTATATACTTAACATAATCTCTAAGATTTATATTGTATTGAGCATTGATGCTCAAAGCTGAGGATGTATCTACACTCACTATAGTGAATACTAATTGAAAATTTGTTACACATAATTAATGCAGATATTTTATATTTTGGCAATAGTATAGGTTTTGTGTCAATTAGTACTACTACCTAGAATAAATAGACTCAGTAGTGTGCCACTATTCCAAAGACTGTGGAGAAGCATGGGAGCAAGAAGATTGCGCGATCGCGAATAAACCACGCCAAGGACGATCCCCAATGCAGTCAGGGGTAGGATTTCTGATAAACTCAGATGAGCGGCGGCAAACAAAAAACTAGAAAAAAGTATGGATCCCCATAGTGGTAAGTATCGAGTTAGTGAAGGGAGCAAAAATCCACGAAATAAAAATTCTTCAAATAATGGTGCAGCGATGGCAGCGGTAGAGAAAAATATCAATAATGCAAAATTATCTTGACTTTCTAGAACTATTTGTAGTAGAGGATTGCTACCACCTTGCCCTTGCCAAAGTTGTTGATTAACTAAAGAAACTACTACGACTATAGGTATTGCTGCGCAATAACCACCAATTCCCCATAACAACCAGCCATCGCGCAATCGGAAGCGAAACCAATCTTCAGGAAGAGGTAGAAATTGTTTGATAGACAAGTACAATACCAATAACGAACCTGATGCTACGAGTATGTAGCTTACCAGAACATATAATGCTTGAATTCGGAGGTTAGGAGCTGGGCGAGGGATTGGCAGAAGCTGTAAGACTAAGGGTACGAGTAATTGTCCCATCAAGAAAAAACCGACAACAAAAACTTGTAAAATGGTTTCACCATCCCAAGGAGTTTTCCAACTTAGTTCAGCATTTCGAGCTAATAAAGCCGCTTTTCTTTTGATTATCCACTGTCCAAAAGCGAAAATAAGTAACCCCAAACCGATAAAACCGCCTAATGCAGGAAGAGTAGCGATAATAGCTAATTTTATTAAGGCTTTTTCTGCCGCTTGCTGCTCTGCTAATTTAATATTATTTAAAAATTCGGAATTTTGCTGAATTTGATATTTTTTCTGTAGGGCGCTATTGCGAAACCAACCTTTAAGATTATTTTTGATTAATGATTCTGCGTTTTTGGAAAGGTAGGGAGATTTTTCCCATAATCCAATTAACACCTGGGAGGTTTCGCTAAACCGGGAATTGATACTCGAATTTTTTTGTAAATTTAGCCAAGTTTCAATAGCTGTATCGCTATTACCTTGACGTGCTTGGATAATTCCAATCCGCAAGTCTAGCTCAGCGAGCATTTTTCGTATTTGATTGGCAGTTTGCTGTAATTTTTTCTGAGATTCTGCTGAAGAGACATAAGTTACAGGAGGGTTTTCTGATTGAGAGTTTGGTGTGGAAGCTATTTGTGCTAATTGATTTTGAGTTTTTGCTAAATTAGTTTCGGCTGATGTACGTGCTTGTTGATATTGCTTAAGTGCTAAATCAAGGGGTTTTGCACCAAGTATCGCTTGTTTTGCACTTTGTAAATTTTCGCCATCGCCATTGGAAGGTTCCCATTCAGTTGCGAGCAATACAATATTAGTTTGGTATAATTCCAATTCACTTTGGAATTGAGGTTCCTTCAAACTCCCAATTAGGGAGGAACCAGAAAACAAAATTGCTACTAACGTCAGTACAATTAAGATTATCCGCTTAAGTGTCATTGAAAACCTCAGAATAAATAAGCTTTCTCTGGGAATTATCGCAATAAAGCTACCCTTGGGGTATCTTTTCCCGAAAAAGCATAGAATGTTTTAATTTTAGGCTGAGGTGAGCGAGATGGAGTGTGGTAAGTTGAGGATATGAGCAGAAATACTTAAAACAGTACCATGACAATGAACAGTGAACAATGAACAATGAACAATGAACAATGAACAATGAACAATGAACAATGAACAATGAACAATGAACAGTGAATTGAATTTATGGTTAGTGGGTAAACTAGTACAGCACGGCGGAAATCCTACACCCATTCAAAAAAGCTGAAACTCTGATGAAAAAGTACTTTTAAATGCCAGAATGCCAGAATGCAAAACTTCCGTGAAGCGGTACTAGGGAACTAAGAAAGATATAGAAACATGGCATTTTGCCCAGAAGCTGCATTTTGGTAGTAATTTAGAAGTTGTTGAGAAACATCGTAAATAATATTAAAAACCATCTCAAAGTCGTTTTCTAAGTCTTTTAATATGAGTCGCTCGTGAAATTGATTGCGAGAAAAGTTAGATAAAGCTTGAGCAACTTGTTTAACTTCATCGACTGTTAGATATCGTAGAAGTCCATAATCTGTTTCATAGTCTATTGTTTGACCTCCAAAAATGATATTTATTGAAGGTAATTTATCTGTTTCATTTGTACCTACTAAAAATGGTAAAGGAATAGAGTCATCTGTTCCAGTCAGTATAAAGTGAAGGATTGGCCATCTTTTCCCGATATCGAATTTGAAATTTTTACCTTCTGTAATAATTAGGGGAATATCTGATTCTAGCTTTTTAAAGTCTTCTAATTTTTCAATTTTCAATTTTGCTAAAGTTTCTGGTACATAATTAATAGCTTCATTGAACCATTCGGAGTCTTCAGAATCATTTAAATCAAGATTAAATTGTTGCCAAAAAGGCGAGTCTGGTAAATATTGAGCGTCAAAAAATAAATCAATAAAATCTGGATATCTTTTAAATTTTTCTAATAAATAGGGAGATACTTGCTTAAATTCTGCTTCTATTCCCATGATTAAAAATTTAAGTATAGGGTTTTTCAGTTGCATCCAGTATATCCAAAACCAGAATCCTGTGTACTTTAATAAAAATCGGGGAAGATGATGAAGTAAAATTAACTTTGGGATTATTAATTTAATTCCCTTTCTACTAACTTTGCTATAGTGTTGATTTGATTGACTCAATATCTACCATACTCACTTAATAATGAACTACGAAACTGCTCATCAATATATTTTAAACCAAACTATAGCAAGGAAAGACAACTCTGATGGTCTATTGATGCGGATGCAACAGGGAAAACCACCGATTCCCGGTCAAATTACCTCGATTTTACTAGCATTAAAAGTGATATTTGATGCTAGTAAATATGAGACTACACTCGAAAGAGAATTTACCTATGCTTTATATTTATTAACTGTCAAATCTCAACAGTTATTTGCAGCAGGTTTGAAAGTCGGTGTCGATTGGCCTCCACTATTTAAAGAAGATTTGTTAAGGATCGCAAATGCTGTCGAAAGTATTTTTTCTGGTGAATGGCGAAATGTACATCAGTGATTAGTTGATAGTTGATAGTTGATAGTTGATAGTTGTTATACCATTTATTTATAAAGATGCGCCGAATTTAGCCAACGCAGGTTGGCTTTGTAGAGGTAGCTCCAGCCTTCCAGGCTGAACCGATAAGGCGCAGTCTCATACATAATTGGTATTAGTAGATAGTAGATAGTAGATAGTAGATAGTTGATAGTTGATAGTTGATAGTTGATAGTATTAATTCACAACCAACAACTAACAACCAACAACTAACAACCAACAACTAACAACCAACAACCAACAACTAACAACCAACAACCAACAACTAACGATTTCGTAATTCTTCTTCTAACTTGTCCAAATCAGATTTAAGAAAAACTGTCATTTGACCAGTAAAAGCTTTACCGTTTTTAGCTTGTGCAACTTCTACCCAATAAGCATAGCGTAAACCGACACGTAATTCTCCTGTTAGACCTTCTCTAACGGGAGTTTTTGCAAATCGTGCTTCATTAATTGCGCTTTGATTTGGGTATTCATAAATAACTTGAGCGCCTTTAAAATCTTGGTAAATATCCAAGCCGTAGATTATCCGTAAAGATTCTTTCAATCTATCCGAACTTATACCATTAATTGCATCATACATAGAAATGCGTTCGGTGCGGATTTGACTGCGGTTTCTGGCAAAGGTTAGTTTACCTGGTGCTGATACTATTGCTTGGAAACTGAATCTTTGAGCGGCTGTATCAGTTTTTGTGACTAAAAAGCGTTCGCCACTCCGAGGGCTTAATGTGGGATGTGCTTTAATCCAAGTTTCCACTTCTTCTGTAGATTGTCCTGGTAAAGCCCTAGCTGTAGCATGATTAGATATTAAGAATGCTAAGGGTAAAATTAAATATTGCAATAGAGATTTTTTTAGCATTTTTCAGTTTGGAAAGTTTCTATATATAGACTTCCCTTTTTTTTAATTTAATTAACGCTCAGCTTAGAAATGGGGAGAGGGGGGAGTTAGGAGTTAGGAGTTAGGAGTTGTATTAGGTTTGATCTGTTGCCAATGCCTCATGCACTATACTCTTTTAACTTTTAATTGCGGCTTTAATCACTTTCCGTTGTCGCATATCCTGAAATACTTGCTCTAAATCTTCTAATTGGCGACTTTCCCCTAGGAATAACTCAAAGGGTATTTTACGAGTAGCAATTAATGATAGTGCTTCCCTTACATATTTGGGGGTGTTATGAAAAACTCCTTTTAAGGTAAGTTCGCCGTAGTGTAGTTGTTCTGTATTTACGGTAATTGTTGTATCTCGGGGACATCCACCGAATAAGTTAACTGTAGCGCCAACGCGTGCGCAGTTAATTGCTGTTTCCCAGACGCTAGGAACACCTGTTGCTTCTATGACTACATCTGCACCCCAGTTATCGGTAAATTCTTTAACTTTTGTGGGAATATCAGCTATTTGATGATAATTAAAAGTCTTTGCTGCACCCAGCTTTTCTCCTATTCTCAATCTTTCTTGGCTACCGCCGAATAACAATACTTGGGCAGAATAATCGCAAGCTAACTTTGCTACAAACATTAACCCAATTGCTCCATCTCCCAAAACTGCGACTCTATCCCCTACTTTGACATTTGAACGCGCTATTCCATGGAGTACGCAAGCTAAAGGTTCAGTCATTGCTGCTAATTCTACGGGTAAATCCTCGGGAATTGGCAATAGATTATGTTCTACAATGGGTGCTGGAATTTTTAGATATTCAGCGAAAGTTCCATTATTCCAGGTTAAATTGGGACACAATGAATATTCTTGACGTTGACAAAAAAAACAATTCATGCATGGAGCCGAGTTATTGGCAACAACGCGATCGCCAATTTTCCAACCGGTGACACCTTTCCCCAGAGCCACAATTTCTCCAGCAGCTTCATGACCAAAAAGAGTAGGGGGTTTAAGCATTTTCGCATGACCACCGCGTCGCCAGACTTTTAAATCTGTACCGCAAGTAGTTGCAGCACCAACCTTAATTACCACTTCGCCATCAACAGGAGTAGGATCGGCAACTGTCTCTAGACGTAAATCTTCTTTACCGTAAAGCAACGCAGCCAGCATTATAAATAAACCTCTGAAAATCAATGAACAGTGAACAGTGAACAGTGAACAGTGAACAGTGAACAGTGAACAGTGAACAAGTCTAATCTCCTTGTCTCCTTGCTCCTTTGTGCAAATAATAAACTCCACCCGATTTTACTAGGTGGAGTTGGGAACTTTTAAAAAATGAATTAGTCTTTATTTACTGAAGACTAAAATTTTACGACTTCGGAGGTAACAGTAGACTTGGCTCTAGCTTCGCCATAAAAGTGCGCTGCATTCAAGACTGGAAGTTCTTGCCAACAATTTTGACAGAACCAGTAAAGTTCACTGTGACGTACGTGGCGCAACAAAGAACCGCCGCAACAAGGACAGTTGTTATTTCTAATGCTCACGAATTTTGTCCTCCTTTTAAAGAAGTTAAAAAAGTTGTTGATTATGAAACACTCTTATCGATGGATTAGTATGTAATTTTTGCAGAGTGAATGAAACCGTTTTTCTGAATGCGATCTTCAAGAATTTTTCTGTAAAGCGCTTCGTACCCATCTACCATTTTGCTGACGGTAAATCTCTCCTCTACATACTTGCGACAGCTATAGCGGCTGAGTTTCAACGCTTCGGGAATCATTGATGCCATTTGTTCGTAGCTTTGAGCGACAAAACCAGTTACGCCGTGGTTTACAACTTCGGGTACGGAACCCATATTAATTGCAATCACTGGCGTTCCTGTGGCCATTGATTCAATCATTACTAAGCCAAAAGGTTCTTGCCAAGTAATGGGAAATAGAGTGATGACAGCATTTCCAAGAAGTTCGGCTTTCTCATCGTGGGTGACTTCACCGAGGTATTGAATTTGCTTGCCATCAATGTGAGGAGCAATTTCTTGCTCAAAAAATTTAACATCGACTTCATCAATTTTCCCTGCCATTTTCAAACACCAACCTGTTTGCTTGGCAATGGAAATAGCATGATGGGGACCTTTCTCTGGAGAGAATCGTCCTAAGAATGCTAAATAGGGTGGGTTTTCAGGTTCGACAATGAATGGATAACTGGTTTCATCAATGCCGTTATAAACAGTTCCAATGTAGTTCAGGTCTATCTTTCGCTGAGCATCACTGATACTAACGTATGGTTGCTTATAGTGGTGGGTGTATATCTTTGCAGTATCTGGATTAAAGCTGTTATGCAAAGTATGTATTGTTGGTGTTGTCACCAATCCTGCCGAAGCCAAAGTTAAAACACCTAAATGGGAATGAATTAAATCAAATTCCGCTGCTCGTTGGTAAACTTGGCTTAGTTCAAGCAGTTCATAGGCATCATAGTTTGAAACATTAGGGTCTAAACGTAAAGCCTTTTCACAAACTGCTTCTAACTTAGCGTCAGTGAGCGAATCACCGGAAGCAAACAAGGTTACTTCATGGCCCCGACGAATTAATTCATCGGTTAAGTGACTAACTACCAACTCAATTCCTCCATAAGAAGGAGGCGGAACTCTTTCCCTTAAAGGGGCTACTTGAGCGATTCTCATAGGTTATTTGTGTCTCTGCAATTGATAAAGTCCATATTAAATAGGACTTTGTTTTAGATTGGGTAGAGAAAAATGACTCACCCATCTGAGATTTAATTAATCACATTAACTGACAATAAGTCTATTGTTGATTAATTAAGTTTGGCTAAATTTTCCAAATTATCTCAGATTTTCAATAATTTATGATTAAGCAACTACATTTACAACTTACAGGTTGTTTGTTCGTTCCATCATCTATCCTTGGGATAGTAGAAAATACTTTTTTTGTATCTGAGAATACAGTTTTTCTGTGATATTTTATTTTTGTTAAGGATATTCGGAGTTTTCCGAGTTTTTCGGAAGCAGCAAGATAAGGATAAGGGAGGAAGTTTGCAAAATCGGAGATATGTGGATGAGGTTTCAATTTTGTAACTTGCTAAACACAGAAGTACTGTATCAATCTTTAACCTTTGACCTTTAACCTATAATCTGTAGCTTACGATCTTTAACTTGTAATGAAAATCGCGACTTGGAATGTCAATTCAATCAGAACTCGCTTGGAACACACTGTTAATTGGTTGAAATATTCTGCTGTTGATGTGCTTTGTTTGCAAGAAACTAAAGTTGTAGATGAAAGCTTTCCTCAAGAAGCTTTTAAAGAATTGGGCTATCATCTCTATACTTCTGGGCAAAAATCATACAACGGTGTTGCGATAGTTAGCCGCCAACCTTTAGAGGATGTTTCGATTGGTTTTAGGTCAATTTTGACAGATATAGATTCCAAGTGGGACGAACAAAAGCGAGTAATTTCGGGTGTCATTAATGGCATTAAGGTTATCAATCTTTACGTACCTAATGGTTCTTCAATAGGTAGTGAAAAATATGAATATAAATTGCAATGGTTGAAGATACTGGGGGATTATCTGCAAAAGCAGCAGAAATCGACACCTGATATATGTATGTGTGGAGATTTCAATATTGCTTTAGAAGATAAAGATATTCACGAAAATGCTAACCCGAAAAATCATATCATGTCATCTGAGGCAGAACGACAAGCTCTAGGAGATATATTGACTTTGGGATTCGCCGATGCATTTCGTAAATTTACATCAGAAGGTGGACATTACAGTTGGTGGGATTATCGGGCTGCATCATTTCGTCGTAACCGAGGCTGGCGCATCGATCATCATTATCTCACCCCCGATTTGTACGATCGCGCTAAAAACTGCACGATTGATATCGAACCCAGAAAGTTAACTCAACCAAGCGATCATACGCCTGTGGTGGTGGAGCTTTAGGGAGAGGGGGGAGAGGGGGTAGAGGGGGGAGAGGGGGTAGAGGGGGTAAATTAAGAACTTTTAACTCATAACTTCTAACTCTTAACTTATGACTCTGCCCAATGCTGAATTAATAATTGATAATTGATAATTGATAATTGATAATTGAAAGAATATGTTTTTAGTTACAGGTGCAACTGGCGATATTGGTCGTAGAGTGGTGCGACTTTTGCGGGAACGAGGGATGTTAGTCAAGGCGTTTGTAAGGCTCACCTCCCATTATCGCGAGTTAGAACATCGAAGTGCTGATATCTTCATTGGTGACTTGCGAGAAGAGAAGGATATTCGTAAAGCTTGTCAAGGTGTTGATTATATTATTAGCGCTCACGGTTCTGATGGTGATGCTCTATCCTTGGATTATCGCGCCAATATAGAGTTGATCGATCGAGCAAAAGCTAACGGAGTTCAACACTTTGTCTTTATTTCCGTATTGGGTGCTGATAAGGGATATGAAGATGCTCCCACCTTCAAAGCAAAGGTTGCTGTAGAGCAATATCTACAAAACAGCGGTTTAAACTACACTATTTTACGGCCTGCTGGGCTAGCATCTAATTTACTGACGTTAGCTGAAAGATTTCGCCAGACGGGGATTTATTTACTTATTGGCGACTCGAAAAACCGCACTTCTATAGTTAGTACAGATGATTTAGCAAAAATGATAGTTGATTCTGTAACTTTGGCAAGCGCTCGCAATCAAACTTTATCTGTGGGAGGCCCGGAGGTTTTATACCGAGAAGATATACCACATATTCTCGGTCGTATTTTTAGTAAAGAACCAGTAATAATTAATCCACCATTGTTTTTAGTCGATAGCTTGCGGGGTGCATTAGGTTTCGTAAATTCCAAAACACAAAAAGAGTTGGGTACTTTCCGTACTTTATTAGCTAATGAATTTTTCTGTACTAACGACGAAGTGAAAACCGTAGAAGATATTTTCGGCTTTGAATTAGAGACGCTGGAGAATTTTTTAAGGCGTTATTTAGCAGTTTAAGAGTGAGTTGTTATTTGATAGTTGATATTTGATAGTTGATATTTGACAGTTGATAGTTGGTAGTTGTTAGTTGTTATGAGTTAAGAGTTTATAATTTAATATTTTACCTCTGACTTCTGACTTCTTACCTTTTACCTCTGACCTTTTACCTTTTATATTTTATGAAGTATTCTTTAGTAGCTAACGCATCCCAAGCACGTAGAACAAAACAAGAATTTGCTAAACCTGAAGAACAATTATCTTATGAATTGGGTAAAGCTGTACAGGAGCTACCACCGCTTTATACTAGGTTGTTAGCAGGAACTATTAGTGCAATTGTATTTGGTTCAATTACTTGGGCGCATTTCTCGAAAGTAGATGAAGTGGCAAAAGCTCAGGGAAAAATCATTGCTTCTACACAAATTAGACCAATAACATCTTTGGGTAATGGATCTATTATTTCGGTGAATACCCAAGAAGGCGATACAGTAAAAAAAGGTGATGTTTTAATTCAACGCGATCCAGATTTGCAGCGAGCGGATGTTGTTCGTTTGGCGGAAAGTACTAAATTGATTCGGGATGATTTGCGACGCTTGAATGCTGAGCGTACTGGTGCTACAACAGTGGGAACTCAATTACAGGATGAACTGTTACAATCTCGTTTGCAAGATTACCAAACACGTTTGGTTAGCGCCAAAGCGGAAGCAAATCGTCAAACGGCGCGTGTGGAACAGGCAAAGGTTCGTTTAACTCGTTTAGAAGAAAATCTTGCAAATGCCAAAACTAGTTTGAAGAATGCTCAAACAAATCTGAAGAATGCTAAAGAACTTCGCCAGAAAGTCGGAAGTAATGTAGAATTAGCGAAAACAAGGGAAGAAAGTTTACGCGATTTAAATAAGACAGGTGCAGTACGACGACTCGATTATTTAGATGCTAAAGATAGACTTAATCGTGCAAATGCTGAAATTACTAGGGCAAAAGATCAAATAGTTAATGCTAGAAATAGAGTAACTGAAGCCGAAGATAAAGTTACATCTTTGTCTCGCGATATAGCGGCACAAAAACAAGAAATTAGCCAAGCACAAGCAGCCCTTGAAGCAGCAAGCAGCCAAGCATCCGGTTTGGCTTCGGAGCGTCAAAGTGAAATTTTGACTCAAATTAATCGCCGTAAAGAGGAATTGACAAATATTACAGGTCAATTAGAGCAAGCTAGAAAACAGCAACAATTAGAAACTATTAAGTCTCCAGTTTCTGGAACAGTTTATGATATAAAAGCCACTAAAGGGCCAGTACAAGCTGGGGAAAAGTTGCTTTCAATTTTACCCCAAGGGGAAGAGTTATTATTAGAGGTTAAAGTCTTAAATCGCGATATTGGTTTCATTAGTAAGGGAATGAAAGCAAAAGTGAAGATGGCAACATTTCCTTTTCAAGAATTTGGGACTATTTCCGGGAAAGTAGTGCGCGTTAGCCCTAATGCCATAGTAGATGAAAAGTTAGGGTTGATATTTCCTACTACTATTAAGTTAAATAAGAAATCAGTCATAGTACGGGGAGAAGAGATAGGTTTTACACCTGGAATGACTGCTAATGCTGAAATTGTGACTCGTAAAAAATCTATTTTAACATTCTTAGTTGAGCCGGTGACGCGACGGTTTAGCGAAGCGTTTTCTGTGAGATGAATATTGGTTAGTGGTGAGTGGTTAGTAGTGAGTGGTTGGTGCTGAGTGGTTATACCAATTCTGTATGAGGCTGCGCTTAATCGCTCTCAGCCTGGAAGGCTGGAGCTACCCGTACAAAGCCAACCTGCGTTGGCAGGCATTCGGCGCATCTTTATAAAGAAATGCTATTAGTAGTAACTGGTTATTATTAACTCCTCACTCTTAATTCCTCACTCCTAACTCTAAAATCTAAAATCCAAAATCTAAAATCCAAAATGGATTAAACGGCTTTAAATTTGATAAATATTATACATATTAATCCTGCTAGAAGGATTATCCAGGCTCCAGTTGCGATTTGAGTCAGCTTTTTCGCTTTGATGTTTTCCCACCAACTTGTAGGGCGCACATTTTGAAGTAAGAGAGTGGCGATCGCTCCTAAGTTTAAGCTGGCAATATTGGCTGTAACTAGTAGCATTGCACCAAAAGCGGGTTCCCATTCGCCGCTACCCGTTAACATTCCCCAGGTTACTAAAGGTGGTAGTAAAGCAACTGAAACCATTACTCCTACAATTGAACTGATTTCGCCAGCAGTCAGAGAAATTGCAGCAGCAGCACCGGAAGCAAGAGCAACAACAATATCAGATAAGGTTAATTTGGTTCGGATGGCGATTTCTGGTACATCTGGACTGATGGGATAGAGCAAACCGATTAAAATCGAAAAACCAATCGGCAATAAAATTCCAATTAATCCAATTCTTATAGTTCGTATAACTAAAGTTAAATCCCCCAAGATAGTCGCTACTGCTAAAGCCATATTAGGTTTTAATAATGGCGCTATTACCATTGCACCAATTATTACTACCTCACTATTACGTGCTAAACCCACTGCAGCAATAGTGGAAGATAACAATAATAAGGAAATCTGTGTCCATGAAAAATGAATGCTTGCGGCTACATTGGTATAAATTTCTTCACGATTAATCCGATTTGGCGCAGCTGGTAAACCGAATGAATTTTCAGTTGATTCCAGTCGAGGTAAGGAAGCTTCTACTGGTAATAGCAATAATCTAAATTCTTTGATATCTTTAAATTTTTCTAGCAAACAATCTACTAGGGGTTCTACTTCTCCAGATGACAGCAATATTTTAAATAAAAGTTGATTCTGTTCTAATTTTTTTTGCCACATCCCTAAGGAAGAATATTCAGCGACTAATTCTTCAAATTGTTTACCTTTTTCTTGTGGTAGATAAACTTCAACTAAGCGTAAATTCATATATGCCGTTTTTGGGAAAGTTTTTTGATATTGGTTATTTATTAGCGTAGCTGATTCTCATTAGAAAAGATTGTTTCCTTGGTAACGCTGCTGGTATGAGTTTTTAACTATTTCTTTATGGGGATTCCTATGTAATTAATATACATTAAGACATTCTAAGTATTTTCAATTTATTTGCCTAATTGTGGTGCGATCGCAGCCATTATTATCAAAAATCCAATTTCCAAGATGTAGCTGATAAATACGCTGGGGTTAAATAAACCATCCCAGAAATAACCATTACGTTTGGATATCGGTGTACGTTTAAATACACGGGACCATCTCCCAAAAATAGCTGGCCCTTGCATTCCAGTTTCTTCAAACATAGATTCGATTTCAACTGCACGAGGATAGAAACCACGCTGGAAGTGTTTCCACTGACTCTCAAGTATCCAGAAGAATAAGGGTATGACGCAACCAATCAGGGCGATTGTGCTTCGATTGATTGTTGTTTTTTGATTGATTAT
>JBCBQE010000006.1:0-26178 GCA_039820385.1 Cyanobacteria bacterium J06635_10 | reverse complement strand
AAGATAAAATAAGCTTTATCAATACCTGCTAACTGCATCTTTTCCAGCAAGTAGTGAGAAACAACTTTAGGACGTAAATTATTTTTATTATTATTTTGATGATTAATTTGATTATTATTATCACCATCTTCTCGAAAACCCACAGGATATAACTCCTTACTCAAAGGTAAAGGAGAAATACGGGTAGCCTTGCCACCAGCGGGAATCAATCCAATAAGAGGGCGTTTTTTCATAAAATGGAGAAATACAGAGGGAGAGGGGGAAGAGTGGGAAGAATTTTTAATTCATAACTCCGCTCCGCTCCTAACTCCGTGAGCTACTAACAACAAACAAATATCCCCCTTTTTTCGGTGCATTATTCTTGCAAAAAAAAGGAGGTTGATAAGTAATATTAAGCGATCGACACTATTTTACAGAGACAGCATCAACATCAATAGTACCTTTATCCTCAGTTGCTTCTTCCGAAGTATTAGCTGCTGTTGGTGTTTCAGTAACTCCCTTGCGCGCTTTAAAGCCTTCGATAAGCATTTGAGAAAACTCGCTAACTAATAACGTTAACAGAAAAACATCATCAAGTTCTCCGACAATTGGGAAAATGTCGGGAATCACATCAATGGGACTAACAAAATATACCAAAGTACCTATAAGTACCCACCAACGGTACTTTGGATTACGAATTAAACCGCGATACCACTCATAAACTGATTGAATTGAGAATTTCATATTTTCGACCTCAACTTACCTTTAATTTTGACAAAATATGACCTAAACTTCCTGTGGGAATAACCGCCCTATGACTGTATGGAATACGCTACCGGCGTATACTTAGTTTCGGTTGACGAACAAGATACACGATAGTTCACATTTGATGTAGAACTTGTGCATTAATCTCTAAAATTAAAGTGGTTTGAGATATTTGGTTGAGGATGAACGGAGGAGACTTATAAAGTGAATATTGAAGATATTGTACGCAAGATAGGTCCTGTAGCGTGGCCTTTACTTTTTTTCTCGATTTTATCTTTGAGCGTAATTTTCGAGCGGATATGGTTTTGGTTAAGAATTTTAACTCAAGAAAGTAAAATTGTTGACAAAGTGTTAGATGCAGCTCGAGATGATTGGGGAATAGCGACTGAAATTGCTCAACGAGCAGAGCGTCAACCCATCGGTAGATTTCTCTATGCGCCTTTGAGTTTACCAAGAAGAGACTCCGAAACTTTTAGATTGGCGCTAGAATCGAGTGCAGAAAATGAACTAGCCTTAATGCGTCGTGGTGAAAAAGTTCTAGAGTTGGTAATTGCGATTGCCCCTTTACTGGGATTGTTTGGTACAGTTTGGGGTTTGATTCAATCTCTCGAATCGATTAAAATTTCGGACTTGGGTACACAAGCTAGTGCTGGAGTCACAACTGGTATTGGGGAATCTTTATACAGTACCGCAGCAGGGCTAGTAGTTGCGATTGTCAGTTTGATATTCTACCGATGGTTTCAAGCTTTGTTAGTTAATCAAGTCAAAGTTTTTCGTAAGTCTGGGAATGAATTGGAATTGCTTTATCGCCAATTTCCCCCAATTGATAGTAATACGAGAACTACTTCTAAAGTACTTCCTCAAGTAATTGTAAGAGATAAAGATAATACGCAGGAAAATACTACAACTCGGCGCAAGCGAGGAAAAAACAAGTTTTCCGAACCTACTCAAGCTTCAGAATCTGATTCACCAGAATCCGAAAATAAATAGTCACTTACAGTTAGTAATTGATATATAGGCTCCACACACACAGCGTAAACGTAGTTATCTGCAACGCCGTGTTTTTTCTTCATAATACACCCGCAAGGGAGGTTTAATTAAATTCGGCTAGGCTGTGGCTTATTACTAACAACGCTAGTTAGAAACGAGATCATTAATTAACATGCCGAAAGTAGGCGTGGTGAGAATTAAAAGATGAAAATCAACCTAAATAATCCAAACGAAGAAGTTCAAATTCAAATTATCCCCTTAATTGATGTTGTTTTTTGCATTCTGACATTTTTTATTTTGGCATCATTACAATTTACTCGCCAACAGTCAATCAACATCGATTTACCTCAAGCTGAAACCGCAACATCTACCGTACAACCAAAGGAAGAACGGCAAATTTTACCTGTAACAATTGATGCTGTAGGTCAAATCTATATAGAAAAACAATCCGTACAACGCCTCCAGTTGGAAGGTATCTTGAAGAAATATATCGAAGATAATCCCAAAGGTACTTTAGCGCTGTATGCTTCGCGCTCGGCAACTTACAATGATGTGATTGAAATACTCGATTTGCTACGAAAGGTTGGTGGCGATCGCGTTGCTTTAGCAATTATACCCGGCACGAATGACCAACCTGCTAACCCAACAGAACCGATTCCCAATCTCCCCACTAATCCAGGGGCTACTCCCGGTGGAACTCTACCATTTCCCAATGTATCCCCACTTGCTCCCAATTTTCCTCAAAATAACCCAAACCTTAATATACCTCCCGGCAGCACCCAAATTCCCCTTCCTAGCATCCCTAATCAACCCCAAACTGGACAAGGAGTTGCACCAAGAATTCCCACAGCACCAGCCCCTAAAGCAACTGTCGCACCCAAACAAACAAATCCTAGCCCCCAGTAAACAAGATAGGGAGATGTTCTTAACTTTTAACTTTCTTAAAGCACGAGCCGAAAGTCTTGAGGAAGCTAGCTCCCTTTAAGGAGTGTTTATTTTATTCCATGTGAGGGAGTTTAATATTTTTGAATGCAGAAATTTTGAATTCCCTCCTCGTGGGGTTCTCCTAAACAATAAGAACTAATACCATTTCTTTATAAAGATGCGCTTAATTCAGCCCTCGCGTTGGTGGGCTTAGTAACTGTAGCTCCACCATAACGAGAGTGAGAGTGATTAAGCGCAGCCTCATACAGAATTGGTATAACTCATATTTAGATTTACATGTAAACATGCCCTTGTAATTTTTTATTTTCTCGCGAATTGTTTCGAGTGTTCCTATCTAGTAAAAATTTATCCCACTATAATCATCCGGTGTTCGATTTTTTTCCTTAAAGACCGAACTTTTTTAGTAGTCATTTATGTTATCGGAGTTGCACAAATGGATCTCAACACTATCGTACCCGTTGTGGTTACTTGGCTAGTAACATCCGCTAGCTTTTTAGTTATCAGCAGAGTTCCATTGATTGGGGTTGAAGTTGATTCAAAGCAGATAGGCTTGATTAGTGGTGCTGTGTTAGCAATTGTTAACGCTTTGGTTGAGCCAATTTTCGAAGCATTTGATTTTCTGACATTCGGTTTAGCTCCAAATTTAGTTGCTTTTATTATCTCCGTTATTTGTTTTGGTATCGCAGCTCGTTTAGTAAAAGGATTTCGTGTTAACGGAATTTGGGGAGCGGTATGCGGAGCACTAGCACTATCAGTTGTTAGTAACTTGGTTTACTACTTAATTGAGTATAATTCGACAATGCTCGCCTAAAAGTTAGGAACGATAAACCTAGATTTATCTCCTAACTTATTCATAAGTCATTAACAAACTAATCATTATTTGCAGGAGGCGCAGTTGTAGTATCCGATTTCGCAGAGCGCTGTTCGCGCCTTTTACGCTCTGCTGCAATCATATCCGCCATTACTACCGCAGCTTGCGCCATTTTATCTAAGTTAGAGCGGTATAAATCTAAATCTTTGCTCAGTTTATCTTCAGATAATTGCAAGCTATTTGCAATAGTTTTTAAAGCTTCGTTGCGAAGTTTTTCGTCTTTTACCATTTCTGGATCTGACGATTCCAATAAAGTATATAAACCAATCGCAAATAAACGGCTGTATTTAAACTTTGGATTATTAGCAATACTTTCTAATAATGCTTGCAAGTCAGAATCATTACCCAAGCGCAGTTGACTAAAATTGCTAACTAAATCTTTCGCTGATAAGCTTTTAGCTAAATCTTCCAGCCTTTTAGCATCTTGTTTATATTTCTGTGGATCTTCTTCTACAGACTTAATCAAAGCATTATAAATCGATTCAAAGTCCTCCGGGGGCTTGTAAGACTGCATAAATCGGTTAAAAGTAGTCACAACACCCAAACCATAAATGGGATCGTATTTGAAATCAGCATTTACACCGAGCAGGTGCATTTCTACCATTAACTCTTCTACCACCCGACGATAAATCGTGTTGATTGGACGGGTGTGAAGACTGTAAAAAGTTCGCTTTGTTTCAGAGACAGTACGGACGTTATTCACGAAGAAATTTTGATTAAATTTAAAGGTAATGTAAACTTATTCTCGCGCTTGTAGGCGACTTTGCCAAGTAATATTTTGCAAGATAACTGTTGTGAATGAAATACATCCTCAGTAGTAAGATAGCAATTATGATTTTACAAATGGCTGACTGGGCTCCCTAGATAATTTTTTTAGGAGAAAAAATTATCTAGGGTACCCGTCAATAGGACCGTAACAAAAAGGTTACAACCATATTTTAGTTATGGTGATAGGGACCTTGGACCCCTTTTCCTATATAATCAACCCATATTAATAATAGTTTAATATTTTATTGGCATTTATGAGTTACTTGCCCGACTTAAGCACCATCGCCGAATACCTCGCGGGTGAGTTTGATAATAATGAGCAAGCAATTGCAGAGCCTGCTTGGTACGTTCACCTGCGTATGTGGCAAGTACCTGTATCTCTATTTCAAGAAGACAGTCTGACATTATTTGCCGAGCAAGCGAATGTCCTCAAAATAGGACAAAGTTACCGTCAGCGAATCATGCGACTTACGCCCGCCTCCGACGATGGATCCTTTAAAGTTCAATATTATATGTTTAAAGACCCAACTATTTGGCGCGGTGCAGGCCGTAATCATACATTACTCAATGCTCTTACACCTGAAAAATTAGATCTACTACCAGGATGCGTTCTTAGAGTTTATATAGAAAGCGCAGCGAGAAAGCAATACAAATTTATTGCAAAGCCGATACCAGCCAGTCGCTGTACCTTTGACTATGCTGGTAGTACCATAGAAGTTTCCTTGGGATTTGAAGCAACCCAAAAAGAATTTTTTAGTTACGATAAAGGAATTGATTCAGCAACCGGAAAAGCTACTTGGGGTGCAATTTTGGGTCCTTATCGCTACACCAAGTTACAACAATACTGAAAACTTATGATTAATTAACAGTTAGGAGTTAATTATTTAAAAGTAAAAACTTAACAACACCACAGAATGCCGAGTAACAATAGTCTACTGGCTTTTAAGCTTTGATTCGGTAATCTTTATCCTCTGAAAACAAACAATAATAATCAAAAAATACTGTTTTCAAATTTTAATTTTTACCGAATCAGAAGCATCATCTGTAAATAAAGAGAACACAGGTTGTGCCTATTCGTTTAAAAACCTTTTGATATTAAAAGGCTAAGTCCAATTCACCCAAAAATAGCGAAACACGATCGCAAGAATGGAATTCTAGCAGCTATTGTGCTAACCGTCTTCCGAATAACTCCTTTTAGCTAACCATACTGCGAGGTACGCCCTCCAAAGCTTCCTCTTCAGTTTCAAATATTTCAAAAACGGTATCCATCATAGTCACTTCAAAAACGAGCTTAGCTTCTGGATGTACGTTACAAATACGGAAACTACCCTTTACTTTGTCCGCATCGCGCATTCCAGCAACTAAAGAAGTAAGACCAGAACTATCAATAAAATTTACCTGTCCTAAATTTACAACCACATGGGAACTGAGTTTAGAAATGCATTCTTGCAGCTTGAGACGAAACTGCCAAGCTGTGGTTATGTCTAAACGACCAGTAGGTGATAAAACGATAACGGTATTTCCGTCTTGAGTCGTGTAAGATTTTTGTTCTATATGAATCACAAAGTTTTCCCCTAGCACTCTTCAAACTAACTAATTAGATTCTGCTAATCCTGCTGGCATACTAGTGAAACCGATTAAACACTATTCTATGATTACTATAATATTAAATTATAGTTTCAAATAGCTAGTTGAACCGGTAACAAAATTGATTAACGCTGTAGCTAGAGAATAACAAGCTACAGCCTTAATTGTCACCTTGCGCGAACAGTATCTTTAGTAGTTTAACTCACATTCAAGTAGTCTGGCTCTGCTTCCAATTGACCCAATCTTGGGGCTTAAGATAGGTTTCATACAATTCTGCTTCTGGAGTACTTGGTTCTGGCTTATACCCATATTCCCAGCGCACCAAGGGCGGTAAGGACATCAAAATGGACTCAGTACGTCCGTTGGTTTGCAGACCAAAAATTGTGCCTCGATCGTAGACCAAATTAAATTCCACATATCTACCGCGGCGATACAACTGGAAATTTCTTTGGCGATCGCCATATTCTATCGGATGTCTTTTTTTCACGATTGGTAGATAAGCGGGTAAAAATGCTTTACCGCATTCTTGGACAAAGGCAAATATTTCTTCCCAATTACGAGTAGGTAATTCGCCAATTTCATTGCTATATTCGGCTGCTGCGCCCTCAGCGTGAGGGCCGCGATACAAAGCACCTTTTCCATCTTGGTAATCAAAAAATAAACCGCCGACACCGCGAGTTTCTTGACGATGCTTGAGGTAAAAATATTCATCGCACCAGCGTTTGAAAACCGGATAATATTCTTGATGGTGATTATCGCAAGCCTGTTTAAAAGTTTTATGAAAATGTGTTGCATCTTCGGCAAAAGGATAGTATGGGGTCATATCCGCACCACCACCAAACCACCAAACTGGGCCTGCTTCAAAGTAGCGATAATTCAAGTGGACGGTAGGAACGTAAGGATTGCGGGGATGTAACACCATTGAAGTTCCCGTCGCATAAAACTTATGTCCAGCAGCCTCCGGGCGGTTCGATAAAATTGAAGGCGGTAAATTGGAACCCCAAACTTCAGAAAAATTTACACCACCTTGTTCAAAGATGGCACCCTCACGCAAAACTCGCGAACGTCCACCACCACCTTCAGGACGTTCCCAACTATCTTCTTGAAATTGTCCTAAGCCATCAAGTTCAGCCAAAGCTTGAGCAATCTCATCTTGTAACTGCTTCATAAACTCACTGACTCTGGCCTTCGCGTCAGATGGCGGTAGAGATTGAGAAGAAGAAGACATTTGGGAGGTTGGCGAGTTTGTCAACATAAATTTCTAGACCTAAATGACGATTTTTGCTTTTATTATTTGGAGCTGTTTGGTCAAGGGCTCCCTAGATAATTTTTTTCTCCTAAAAAAATTATCTAGGGTACCGGTCAATTTATCCTTGTTTCAAGGTTTTACCCGAACCCTTGGGACTAAATGTAAAAAAATCACGTCCTGAACCGATAACGTGAATATACCTATTCTCCCTCAAATAGGTATAGGCTTGTATATTGATTAATTTTTTTCAACTTTTTTATCTAAACACCCCAGTCTTAAGGCTAAATTCTGTAACAATAACCTGTAGACCTGTCGTTATGAGTATCGGTAAGAAGGCATTCCTACCATAAGGAAGATCCAAAAAGTAAATGGTCCTACCGTTTTCTCAAAATTCTGGACAAAATATAGACAGACAGGCACTGTTGCCCCTAGGGGCAACATCAAGTGCGGGACACTTTATAACTTGGGACGTACCCAATAGCTAAAGTTATCAAGTAAGATTAGCGTTCGCTGACGGGGGTACTCAAGCTTCACTTGGATTGCGGTACATGCTGCATGAATGTCTTTTTTCTCAAATCAGGCTTATTAAAGTCGGGGATTATATCGTAAATGACATCAAAAAGCAGACGCAGCCTCTGCGAGAAAGAGGATGTTAGTTGCTCGCTTAATGTGTCTAGAAAAAACCCAAATTTCGATAGTTGTGATGGGGTAAGGATTCGGGATAACTCCCGCCCCTTCAGGACACGGGAGCTAGTTACAGTTACCCAATATACCAGAGCAACTCTTTAAGTGTATAGCCGGGAGGATTAAAAGAATGCAAGGTTGGTTATCGAAGTTTATCAACCGCAAACGTCGCCGAGTTTGCGTCTCTCTGGTGCGAAGTTATCGCGAAATTAGTTCTGCTTCTGTGGATGAAATATGGCATAAAATTGTTGACTTGACAGACGTTTCTTGGCATCCACTATTCAAAAGTACTAACGTACCTTACGGATTAGTACCTAAACCGGGATTGATTTATCAAGCAGTAACCCGCCTTTCACCTATTCCAATCCGCATTTTTGTCGAACGTGTTAATCCCAGAGAATTACTAAGTGTGCGAATTTTGGCAATTCCCGGTGTAGAAGAACGAATTAGCTACAAAATAGAATCGACGGTTTGCGGTACTTGTTTGTCTTATTCGGTGACTTTACGCGGTTGGCTGTCTCCCTTAGTTTGGTCTTTTTCCCGTCCTTATGCAGATAAGGTAGCACGAGCTTTGATCGAGGCAGTTGAATCAGCCGCAATCAAAGCAGTATCAAGAAAAAGGAAATCGACTTTGCAGTCCGAACTTTTTTGACACAGTCCCAATTTTTTGAGGGAATTGGGCAATGGGGAAAAATGATCGGATGTAGAGACTTTCGCTCACGCTACCTCTGTAAAGGAATTATAAACTGTAAATTTACAATTGAGCTATCTAAAGCGAACGACTACAGGATTCTCCGTTAATAATGCCCCAAGTCCTATTTCTTATGCTCTATGCCTTATGTCCCATAAAGATAGATAATATTCTTTATTAAAAGTTGTTACAGCGCCAAGAGTGAAAATACCATGCATGATGTGCTTGATTCTCGTTCGGTTCTAGAAGTTTTGAGACCAGTGCAAGACCCAGAACTTCGCAAAAGTTTGGTGGAACTGAACATGATTCGTAATGTAAAAATAGATGCGGGATCGGTGAGCTTCACTTTAGTTTTAACTACACCTGCTTGCCCTTTACGAGAATTTATTGTTGAAGATTGTGAAAAAGCTGTTAAGAAACTTCCAGGAGTTAGGTCAGTATCAGTAGAAGTGACAGCAGAAACACCCCATTCAAAAAGCTTACCAGATCGTAATACTGTACCAGGAATTAAAAATATTGTCGCTGTTTCTAGCGGTAAAGGTGGGGTAGGTAAAAGTACGGTAGCTGTAAATATAGCAGTAGCATTAGCCCAAACAGGAGCGAAAGTAGGTTTGCTCGATGCCGATATTTACGGACCCAACGACCCGACAATGTTAGGACTTGAATCCGCTCAAATTAATGTACGTCAGGGGGATAAAGGAGAAATCTTAGAACCTGCTTTCAATCATGGCGTTAAACTAGTTTCAATGGGCTTTTTGATAGATCGAGACCAGCCCGTAATCTGGCGTGGACCCATGCTCAATGGAGTTATTCGCCAGTTTTTATATCAAGTAGAATGGGGAGAACTGGACTACTTAATTGTAGATATGCCTCCCGGAACTGGTGATGCTCAGTTAACATTAACACAAGCCGTACCCATAGCTGGTGCAGTTATTGTAACAACACCCCAGAACGTTGCTTTACTAGATTCTCGTAAAGGCTTGCGGATGTTTCAGCAGTTGAACGTACCAGTTTTGGGGATTATTGAAAATATGAGTTATTTTATACCCCCGGATATGCCGGATAAACAGTATGATATTTTCGGTTCTGGTGGTGGTTCAAAAACAGCAACCGAACTAGAAATACCTTTATTGGGGTGCGTGCCATTGGAAATATCTACAAGAGTCGGGGGAGACAGTGGGGTGCCTATAGTTGTGGCTGACTCAGATTCAGCCTCGGCAAAAGCTTTAAAAGAGATTGCCTTGACGATTGCAGGAAAAGTATCAGTAGCCGCCCTTACATGAAAATAATCTAAATTTCTGTCTGGGTAGCGGGCTGCGTACTGAGAATAAAGATTAAAAAGCAATTGTGAAATTAAGTATTTAAACCCTCAGGTATCAAGAAGGCTCAATGTTATTAAAAAAGTCACGCTACTCACGTAACAGAAATCGCTGGCAGTATTTTTTTAAGCCCTGGCAGCAAGTAGACTTGCTATTATTTTTGCTGCCGATTTCCGTCAGTATATTTGGCGGTTTTATGATTTTTAGTACGGAATTAACCAAAGGGGAAAATAAGTGGTGGGGGCACCTACTAGTTGCGGGCATTGGTATTTTACTGGCTTTACTAATAGCCCGCAGTCGTTACGAAAATCTTCAACGGTGGCATTGGATTACTTACACGATTACGAACATAGGTCTAATAGCGGTAATGGCAATAGGTGTAAGTGCTAAAGGTGCACAGCGATGGATTTATGTTTTTGGCTTTAATGTCCAGCCTTCAGAATTTGCCAAAGTAGGGATAATTATTACCCTAGCCGCGCTGTTACATAAGCGCACGGCTTCTACTCTTCCCAACTTTTTCAGGGCTTTGGCTATAACAGCGGTTCCCTGGGGATTGGTATTTTTACAGCCAGATTTGGCAACATCATTGGTATTTGGTGCGATTGTATTAGCAATGCTCTATTGGGCAAATGCCAATCCGGGCTGGTTAATACTGTTAATTTCTCCAGTAGTTGCGGCAATTCTATTTAGCATACCTTGGCCGATGGCTGAACCATTTGTCTTACATAAAGCACTCTTTTTTACTCCTTTGGGGTTAATTTGGTCTTTCACTATGGGTTTAGTAGGCTGGCGTACTCTTCCTTGGAAAAAATTTGGTATTGGCGGTATTGGCGCATTAACTTTGAATCTTTTGGGTGGAGAATTGGGAATCTTTGGTTGGAACAATGTGCTTAAAGCATACCAAAAAGGTAGAATAACTTCATTTCTCAACCCCGAAGGAGATCCCCTGGGAAGCGGCTATCACTTGATTCAATCTCGTATCGCCATTGGTGCTGGTGAATGGTTTGGGTGGGGCCCATTTAAAGGTCCGATGACTCAACTAAATTTTGTTCCTGAACAGCATACAGACTTTATTTTCTCAGCGGTTGGTGAAGAATTCGGTTTTATTGGCTGTTTAGTATTATTACTGGTGTTTTGCTTAATTTGTCAAAGGCTATTGCACATTGCTTTGACCGCTAAAGATAATTTTGGCTCATTAATGGCGATTGGCGTTTTGGCAATGATTGTGTTTCAGATGGCTGTTAATATTGGTATGACCATAGGTTTAGCACCAGTAGCAGGAATTCCTTTACCATTTATGAGTTACGGTCGTTCGGCAATGTTAGCTAACTTTATCGCTATCGGAATAATCGAATCAGTCGCTAACTTTCGCCATCTTAAGAAGTATTAGGAGCTATACAGCAAGATTCTTTTGGGTTTAATCTAATTTGGGCCGGGTAATATGTTTTGGTGGTGGACAATAGATTCCTCATGTTTGAGCAGCCCCAATCTCCCTTATGGTTGCCAGGGGTCTCTCAATTGATGTTCGCCCTGGTTTCCTTCATGGGCGGAAGATGCCGGATGTTACACTAGTTAACTGGTTTATAAAACCAAGAAACGGAGTCGTATTCACCATATCTAAGCTCCCGTTATAGGAAGATGCCATCTGACTACACCAGTTAATTGGTTTTAGAGCCTGCTAATTTTTAATGACAATTGTGACCCTGACAATTGATAACTGTTTTAAGCTAGAAGAAAGCAACAAAGAGCAACAATCATGATTCTGCCTGGAGCAACCGTTCGTGTTAAAAACCCCGCAGATACTTATTACCGTATGAGCGGGCTTGTGCAACGAGTCAGCAATGGTAAGGTCGCTGTACTATTTGAAGGTGGTAATTGGGATAAATTGATTACCTTTAGACTTAGTGAGCTAGAACCTTTGGACCCGACAGCAGGACGTAAAAAAGGAAAATAAATTAGTTAAGACTCAAGAGTTAAGAGTTTTGTTTTATTGGTTATTATTTTTAACTTATAATTCATAACTCGTAACTCGTAACTGGGCAACTCATTACTTAATTTGATTTATGCGCCTTCCTTTACCGCAGTTTAGTAGCAGCAATCGTCATCCCAACCACTTTGCCGAAGTGATTGAAACTGCTACTTCGGATTTTTTAGCACAGTGTTTAGAACCGGAAGATTTAAGCTTTCCACCGATGCCTCCCTTCGGTAGTTGGGTACGTTCGGTAGACGAAGAATCAGCAAATAAAGTATTTGCAGTTGTGTTTAATGCCACGACAATGCCAATAGATTCCGTACATAGACCTGTAGCTTTAGGGTTATCGCTCCAAGATTTGCGAGAGGAACAGCCCCAAATATTCGCCATGCTCAAAACGGAATTCCGTGCCGCGATTGTCGGATTTGAGCAGCAGGCGCATGGTAATAAAATGTACCAATATCTACCACCCCGTCCGCCGCAAATTCATCAAGCTGTTCATCGATGCGAACCAGAAGAAGTACTTAAATTCACCGAAGAATTTGATTTTTTACAAACTTTACTTTCAGTTAATGGTGCTCCGGTAGAAGCTTTGAGTGCAGCAGCAATTCGAGATGTATACAAGTTACGTAAAGCCGACCGACAATGGTTAGTTGAAGCTGGACGTTACTTAAGCGTGCTACTTAAAGATGACTACGACCGTTTACGATTCGTTTTGAATCAAATCCATCCATAGTTAATTAAGGTCTAGATAGTTTTAAAGGTATTCTAGGTATAATTTGTCAATTTTTGTTTAAGTCTAACTTTCATATTTGTATTTCAATTTCGTTTTATTAATTGTAACTGAGTTCGCAACCGACGATCGCACGTTTTTGCTTTGTCCGCAAATATGGTATTTTCATCGCTCACTACAGTCTTACCATACAGTCAAGTTCTTGAGGGGGAACCAATTGTTCCCTTCGCTCTGACTTTGCTCTTCGTTATTTTAGTCGTACCAATTTTATTTGAACGACTGCGATTAGCGGGATTGATTGGTTTAATTTTATCGGGAATATTGCTTGGTCCCAATGGCTGGAATTTATTTCAGATAGACGATTCTGTTTGGGAATTACTATCAACTATTGGTTTTGTTTATTTATTATTTGTAGCAGGTTTAGAAGTTGATTTAGAACAATTGGTCCGTCGGCGAAATCGTGCTTTAGGTTTTGGCAGTTTTGCTTTCGGTGTACCTTTAGTGTTGGGAACTATACTCGGACGAGTTTTTGGATTGGATTGGTTGGGTTCAATATTAATTGGCTCTTTACTATCTTCTTGTACCCTTTTGGCATATCCCATTATTAATCGTTTAGGGCTAATTAACAATGAAGCTGTAGGTGTAACAATTGGAGCAAGCATCTTTACAGATATTGCTGCAATGTTGATGTTGGCTGTATGCGTTGCAATTCATGTAAAAGATTTTAATATTTGGCAAACCATTACATTATTGGGTTGGTTGACTGTCTACTGTGTAGTAGTTCTAGTAGGCTTTGATTGGGCTGGTAAAGAATTCCTACGAAGATCGGGAGAAGATGAAGGAAACCAGTTTTTGTTTGTACTTACGAGTGTATTTCTAGCAGCTGTTGGCGCTCAATTAATTGGTGTAGAAATAATTTTCGCAGCCTTTTTTGCTGGATTAGCAGTCAATGAAGTTATCGGAGATGGACCAGTCAAAGAAAAGATTGTGTTTGTGGGTAGCGTGTTATTCATTCCGATTTTCTTTGTTGATCTTGGTTTAAGGCTCGATTTTCCTGCCTTTGTGAAAAACATGGGTATGTGTTGGTTGACTTTATTTCTTATTTTAGGTTTATTCACAAGCAAATTTATCGCAGCATTATTAGCAAAATTAATTTATCGCTACAATTGGCGGGAAATTTTCACAATGTGGTCTATAAGCTTACCTCAAGTAGGAGTAAGCTCGAGTGTTGCTTTGGTAGGATATCAAGCACAATTATTGACCCCAGAAGTATTAAATAGCGTCATAGTTTTAATACTTGTCACTTCATTTATTGGACCAATAATTACCAATAGGGTTGCTGTTGGGTTAACTTCTTCATTACTAAAACAGCAAGAAACAGCGGCTTCTTACACCGATCAAATAGACAACCCCTACCGTATATTAGTACCTGTTTACAATCCACAAACACAGCAGCATTTAATGGAAATGGCTGCATTGCTAGCTCATCATGCCCACGGGAAAATTATACCTTTAGCAATAGCTACCGCTGCGGCTCATATGGATGCTCCCCAGTTGGAAAATTCCCTACAGAAAAGCGAAGGATTATTGGACAAAGCTACAGCATTAAGTCGCATTTTAGATGTAGAAGCAGAACCATTATTAAGAATAGATGATGCCTTTGCTCAGGGAATTAGTAGGGCTGCTAGAGAAAAAAAGGCAAACTTGATTGTTATGGGTTGGGGTAAGCGTACTGGATTGAAAGCGCGTTTATTCGGTAACGTTATTGATAGTGTATTATGGGCATCTCATTGTCCGGTAGCCGTAACGCGTCTGGTAGAATCACCTTCCAAAATCCAGCGTATCTTAGTACCAGTAGAAAATTTAACCGCACCTATCTTGCAGCCAGTTCAGTTTGCCCAGATCCTTGCAGAATCAAATCAAGCACAAGTAACAGTACTCAACGTATGCGATCGCCGTACCAGTTCTAGTAAAATATCTTGGCGACGATCGCAACTGTCGCTATTTGTATCTAAGGTGGGTTTATCCAATCCACCTGAAATTCAAATCATTGCTCACGAAAATGTTGCTCAAGCAATATTGCAAGCCGCCAGATTATACGATCTAGTTGTTTTACCTTTTATCCGCAACCGTACTATTCCCGGTGGATTGGCTATGAGTGATGTGACAAGCCAGTTAGCCAGTCAATTAACTTGTTCCATTGTCATGCTCGGAGAACCACCACAGCGTACCAATAATGCTACTGTAAAGGCTGGCATTTCTAGAAATCAATTACCAGTGACTAGTTATCAATGAACATCAATCTGTAAGCTGCGATCGGTAGTCAAGGGTTCCCATTAAATTTTTTCTTCTAAAAAAATTTTAACTAAAACATATGGGTTTAATTCCCCACCGTCACAGGGTTCCCTTAAAAGTTTTTTCTTCTAAAAAACTTTTAAGGGTTCCCGTCACACGGTGGACGAATTGAGTTCGGCCCGCTCATCCCCATCTCAATTCCAACCAACTTCGGCTCTTCCAACTTCGGCTCTTCCTTCGTTTAATGGGTGCCCGTCAGTGAATTATTCCCCAGTAAAAATTTAGACAAGATGTTCCTTATATCCACATATTACTTTCTTGAGATTATAAAACTACTGCCGATTCAAAATTTTTAGGCGTTACCACCTCAGCCTCAACTCAGTAATTTTCTAAAGGGAAAGTAGCAATTTTTAATGCTACAAAAACTTTAATAAGTTAAAGTTTTGATGAAATTTAGCATAAAACTTCACAATCACTGCACAATCTTTGTTAATTTCCTTATGGAATTATCAAAGGAACTTAAGTTTACTTCAAATAAGGGTTGCAAGCAGAGGAAAATAAGCGAATTCAAAAAAAATTTGAATTATACGTACTTTTACTCTATTTTTTGCTTTGGGGCTGGGTATCCTAAAAGGAAACACAATCGAATAACGTAAATATTTGTAATTAATTGGTCAACTATGAGAATATTGGTGACAGGCGGAGCCGGATTTATTGGTTCCCATCTGATCGACAGATTGATGAATGATGGGCATGAAGTAATTTGTTTGGATAATTTTTATACCGGACATAAGCGGAATATCCTTAAATGGATGAATCATCCCTATTTTGAACTTATTCGCCACGATATTACCGAGCCAATTCGCTTAGAAGTAGCACAGATTTATCATTTGGCTTGCCCTGCTTCGCCAGTACATTATCAATATAACCCCGTAAAAACAGTTAAAACCAATGTTATGGGTACGCTGAATATGTTGGGTTTAGCTAAGCGTGTCAAAGCAAGGATTTTACTGGCTTCGACTAGTGAAGTTTATGGGGATCCAGAAGTTCACCCCCAGAGCGAGGAATATAGAGGTAGTGTAAATCCAATTGGACTTCGTTCTTGTTATGACGAAGGTAAACGGATTGCTGAAACCTTGATGTTCGATTATCACAGGCAAAACGATGTTGATATTCGAGTTGCTCGTATTTTTAATACCTACGGTCCTCGGATGTTAGAAAATGATGGACGGGTAGTTAGTAATTTTGTAGTGCAGGCTTTGCAAGGTATACCCCTAACGGTCTACGGAGATGGTTCGCAAACTCGCAGTTTTTGCTACGTTGATAACTTAGTAGATGGACTGATGCGCTTGATGAATGGGAACCATATTGGTCCCATTAATTTGGGTAATCCGGATGAATACACCATCCTAGAATTAGCGCAAACCGTGCAAAATATGATTAATCCAGATGCAGAAATAAAATTTGAGCCGCTGCCTTCGGACGATCCACGTCGTCGTCGTCCCGATATCAGTAAAGCTAAGAGCTTGTTAAATTGGGAACCTAGCATTCCTCTTCAAGAAGGGTTAAAACAGACTATAGAAGATTTCCGGGAGCGGGTACAAGCTACTCAAAAGTCAGTTGTCAATAGTAGCAGTAAGTAATAAAAAACTTTTTGTCTGCATTCTGGTGGCTTTTGACTTATACACTCCTTGACGGGAACCCATTAAAAATTATAAGAGCGAAAAATTTTTAATGGGAACTCTTGACTATCGACTAATAACAAAGTTCAGCCAGTTCGATCTTGAAGGTTTCCACCATGAGGGACTGCCGCTCCCTCCCTTCATCTCGGAACTGGCATTGAACAATTTCAAAAAAGTAAGGAATTAGATAAAATGCGAGTTTGTGTAATTGGTACTGGTTATGTTGGTTTAGTAACTGGCGCTTGTTTGGCTCACATCGGGCATGATGTAATTTGTATAGACAATAACGAAGAGAAAGTAAAGTTAATGAAGTCCGGGCAATCGCCCATTTTTGAGCCAGGACTTTCGGAAATTATGCAGAATGCCATTAAAGATGGAAAAATTCAGTTTTCCAGCGACTTGGCTGCGGGTGTCGATCATGGAGAAATTCTATTTATTGCTGTGGGAACTCCACCTTTACCTACAGGTGAAAGCGATACCCGTTATGTGGAAGCAGTTGCAAAAGGTATCGGTACTCATTTAAAGGGCGGTTATAAAGTAATCGTGAACAAATCTACAGTACCCATCGGTTCGGGAGATTGGGTAAGGATGATTGTTCTTGACGGAATTGCTGAACGTCAAAAAGAATTAGTACCTGCAGGTGGAGCATCTGGTGATGATAAATTGCCTGCTGGTGATTTTGATGTAGTTAGTAATCCTGAGTTTTTACGCGAAGGTTCGGCAATTTACGATACTTTTAACCCTGACAGGATTGTTTTGGGAGGCAATTCTCAAAAAGCTCTTTCGATGATGAAAGAACTATATACTCCAATTGTCGAGCGTCAGTATGCAGAAGATAAATCTTTACCCCCAGTACCAGTACTATCAACAGATTTGTCTTCTGCTGAGATGGTGAAATATGCCGCAAACGCTTTCTTGGCAACCAAAATTAGCTTTATTAACGAAGTTGCTAACATTTGCGATCGCGTTGGTGCTGATGTAACTCAAGTTGCCAAGGGTATCGGTTTAGATTCCCGTATTGGTAAAAAGTTTTTAAACGCTGGTATCGGTTGGGGTGGTTCTTGTTTCCCCAAAGATGTATCAGCATTGGTTCACACTGCTGATGACTATGGTTACGAAGCACAGCTACTCAAAGCGACAATTAGCGTTAACGAACGTCAGCGCTTAATTGCAATGGAAAAACTCCAGCAAGCTTTGAAAATTCTCAAAGGTAAAACTGTAGGTTTACTTGGTTTAACCTTCAAGCCCGATACTGACGATATGCGCGACGCACCAGCACTCAATTTAATTGAACAATTAAATCGTTTGGGAGCCAAAGTTAAAGCATATGACCCAATTATTTCACAATCTGGTATGCGTCATGGTCTTTCCGGCGTACAGGTAGAAACCGATGCTCTAAGACTTGCTGATGGCTGTGATGCTTTGGTACTTGTTACTGAATGGGAACAGTTTAATAGTCTCGATTACGCTAATATGGCGCAATTGATGAATAACCCCGTCTTGATCGACGGTCGTAATTTCCTCGATCCCGAAGCAACTATTAGGGCTGGGTTCCAATATATTGGTGTTGGTCGCTAAATGAATCCACGGATTTTAGATTCAGCTTTGATTTTGATTCTAAAATCCAATTCTTGCAATAGATTTCTTCAAAGGCTTCCTAAGTGGAAGTCTTTTATATTTTCGATCAAGCTATGGCAATTATGTTGCGAACGACTTCCGTGATCTCGGAATAAATGAAAGGTTTTACAATCACATCTGATTCAACTTCAATCCAAACTTTGGCACCACAACTGAGTGGCTTATTGGGGCTGTATACGACTCTACATTTTCCAGTTATTTCTATTTCATGACAATAATTAACGCGACTTCCCTGTTGAATTCTCACTACAGGTTCATTTTTTTGATTTTTTTTGTTGCTTTTAATTACGTGCTGGTTGACGGTAATGCGAGTTAAGGCTTTTGAAACACGCTTTCTCCAAGTGCCTTTTGGACCTCTATTACCTTCTGTGATTTTAGGAATTCCATTAAATAAAGGAATCTGCCAAAATCTACCAACCTTTTTTCCTCCGACAATTCTGCCTTCTTTAAGTAAGTGTCGCACTCGTTTAGTACAAATGCTTAACAATCTTGCAGCTTGTCTTGTACCAATCATTACCATTTTATTTAAAACCATAGCGCTATAGTTTTTTTAATTTAAAAATTATTTCGATGCTTACCTATCTTTCTTAACAAAATAAGACCATGGATGAGCAAAGTACTCTACCGAGATTTTTATACTCTCCGGGCACGCGCTTGGCGCACGCCCCCGATGTGAACGGTAACAGTCAAATCGCTTCGCTCGAAGGAAGAAGGAAGAGCCGAAGTTGGAAGAAGATTTGACTGGATAAGGATGGGAGCTTGCAACTCCGACCAAATCAGAAGGAGCCGTGAAACGGCGAGGCTTGTATCCAAAAGATAGAGATAAGATAAGAAGCAATTTCAGACTTCTTCCCTCTTCCTTCTTCCAAATTCTATGAAGCCCGAAGGGCTTCGGTCATAGCTCCGGAATCCGACACAAGAATATTAAAACGGAAAATTGAGAAACAAAAATGCATTGTCGCAAATTTCAGCTCGGAAGAAAGCGTTGCCTCAACATCGCGCAATCAACTTACATTTTCGGCATAATTGAACAACGAGTTTTTAAGCTTTTGCACCTCTAGGTAGGACTTATTGACATTTTCGATCGTCAACATTAGGAAGAAAAACATTTTTCCCCCATCTTTTCGGCTAACGTCGTTCGTCTGCTAAATTTTGAGCAACTCCATGCCAAATTAATCCCGCAACAATCAGCGCTAAACCCAATTGCCAAATAAACGGTTCTACCCAAAAAGCTAAGAATACACAAGCTGATAAACCAACAATTGATAACCATTTAGGATAAAGCCTTTGATCGCGGGGTAGAGAAAATGCAGCTAAATTAGTAATAGAATAATAAATCAGAACTGTAAAAGCACTAAATGACCAAGTTGTTTTAACATTACCAATTAAAACTAAAACAGAAATTATCGCGCTTACTGCGATTACAGCAGCCGTTGGAGTCGTACCCGCTTGATTCAACCTGCCAAAAATTCTCGGCATATCTCGCCTTCTTCCCATTGCTAACAATACGCGAGATAAACCTAAGATTAAATTGAGTAATACTCCGAGCATCGCAAAAATTGCGCCAACTGCTAATATTTGTGCACCTCCCGGAATGCCGAAGCTACGTACCGCCACTTCTAAGGGTGCAGCTTGTGCACTTAAAACCGATTCACCAAGAGTTTCTGCCCCAATCGTCGCTACAGCAATCGTCGCGACTCCCACATAAATCAGCATCGTCACTATCATGGTTACGATAATAGCGCGAGGAATAGTTTTACGCGGTTTCTTGGCTTCTTCTCCTAAAGTGGCAATTCTACCGTAACCTGTATAAGCTACAAACATCAAAGCGCTTGCATGAAATACTGTCGCAGACGAACCTTTAAAAGGGGGCGTTAGATTTTCACTACCTACCGCGATCGCCGTATTGATTCCTCCAAGTACAAAGAAAACTAAACTAAAAACCGAAATAGATACAATGACAATATTTACTCGGTTAGAGCGGCGAATACCATTTAAAACAATAGCCGTAATTACAAATACTGCAGCTAAAGCCAAGGGTACAAGTAAACCACGTTCAGCCAAACCCGTTGCATTCAAAAAATAGCCAGCAAAACCCAAAGCAGCTGTAGCCGCAGAAGCAGATTTCGCCAACAAAAACATCCACCCAGCAGTAAATCCCAACCAAGAATTCAAATATTTATAGCCATATTCGTAGGAACCACCACTTACAGGATGATTAGCAGCCAACTGGGCACTATTGAGTCCGTTACAAGTCGCAACTATTGCACCAATTACTACAGCTAGAATCACCGCAGAACCAGCAATCCCAGCAGCAATACCAATACTGACAAAAACACCAGTACCGATAATCGAACCAAGCCCCATCACAGTTGCCCCTACAACCCCTAATTCGCGTCGCAGTTGCGGTGATGATGTTTTGAGTGACACAACACCCCTCCCGTTTTACACTCCTGCGGTTGATTGTACAGGTCAAAGCTTGATTTATATAGCTGTTTGATCACTAAAGGAAGAATTGGGAATTAGGCATTGGCAATAAATAGCTCGCCAAGTTAAGAGTTTTGAATTATTTATCTCCCCATCTCCCCCTACCCTTCGGGAACATCTTCGATGAACGGGTTGCGCCAACAGCGAGTGGGGGAAACCACGCCACCCTTCGGGTATCTCCCTATGTCCTATCGGACACGCTCCGCGAACGGGAGACGCTTCGCGTTACTCTGACGAGTCGTGCCGCGAGCACTCGGCTTGCGTCGCCCTCCGGGCGATACACGAAGTGACTCGTCAGAGTAACAGCAATAGCGAGTGGGGGAAACCACGCCAATAGCGAGTGGGGGAGACCCCCAAGACCGCGCTGGCTCCCCAAGACCGCGCTGGCTCCCCAAGACCGCGCTGCTTCATTTGCTACGGTGCGTGTTCCTCGGCAACGCAATGGCTCCCCAAGACCGCGCTGGCTTACCATCTCCCCATCTCCCTTTCCCCCTCCCTTCATATAACTACCCCCCCGCAATCTTCCAGAAAGCTGGTGACTACAGGGGGGTATTAACTCTGGCGACATTTATTTAAACTCTCCCTAAAAACTAAGGTGAGGAACAATTATCAAATTTTCGTTGATAACTGTTCGTAAATTATCTACGAAGTACGTGGTATACGTTCAATTTCGGCATATCCGCTAAAAATTAACTTTTGACCTTCTGTTTCTAAACGATTAAGCCGCATTTTTACTCCATCTAGGTCAAAACGGTCTAAATCGACCATATTATCTAAAATTTCTGCTAATGCAGTACATAAAGTTTCCGAAGTTTCTCTTTGTGCTTCTGGTACCGACTCCAGTTCGATTTCAGGATTTTTGAACGAAACTCGTCGTCGCCGCTCAATACCTACTTTTACAGTCATATTTAACGGTACTAATTCGCCGTTATTTAAGTCAGCTTTGGCGAAAATCTTTAAACGATTATCTGGCAGCAATTCTACCTGAACATCGGTAAAAGAAACGGGTTTGCCGTCTGAGAATGCCGTTAATGTTGGTTCCTTCAGGTTTACCAGACGCTTTTTCACTAATTCAGCTTTAAAAGCCTGATTAATACCTTCTTGCGTCAACACAACCTGGGCGATCGCTTGAGTGGGTTGCTTTAAACTCAGCTTACCGCTTAGTACCGAACTGAAGTCAATAGACACAGCATCGGTTTCAAATGACATCTCCTCAACGAAGAAATCCTTACGAATCACCAAACCACGGCCGCCCATCTTAAAGCTGTCAATACTGCCCTGTAAAAGCTTGCTGGAGGGATAACAGCGGACAAAGACTTCTACCGACTCGCTTTTAGTAAACAAGTGGCGAATCGTTTGGCTCGCAACGGTGTTGAGCATCTGCTCTCCCCAGTCACTGCCTTTAGAATCTTTAAAACCAGTAAGTCCGCCAAACATTTTGAGTAGAGGTTACTAGAAGTTCTTTGTATTTTTGTAACAAATTGTGAACTCGTCAGCAACCTCCTAAAGATTAATTATGCTGATGATGAAACACAAAATGATTGATAATATTTAACTCATTATCATCCGAAACTCTTATCAATACTGGATTTGAGGTGATTTCCACTCCTTCGCGGCATTCATGATGAAGAAAATAAAAAATGTTATCCCCTGCTTACAATTCCCATTTTTAGCTCAGAGGGAATTTAACGGTTTGGTTAAAAACTGTCAAATAAAGTTGAGCGAATGAGTGAGTATTAAGAATATTTATTGTTTAAATATATTTTACTTATCATATAGGTATAGATGGAAAAAATGAAATTATTTTTGAATAAATCTGGAGTCAAACAATTTCGATGGCAATCCTGTATAAAATAAGAAAGTCGCTTATGTAAATAACTTTGGATTTGCCGTCAAAATCGTTAAATTGTAACCGCCGAAGTCAGCATAGTGTGTTACCAATTTAATATTATTTATCCTACATATTTCTGCTAGAATTTGGTCATTAAAATCTGCCTCACATAACCGCATACTCACTTAGTATAGCTCCCATTTGTACAGACTTAAATCTATTTTTGGTGGACTCGGTTTTATCTCAGATTTTTTTTGCCCTTCTGGTAAAAAAGTTCGTCAACAGGTTTAAAATTTGCACTCCACAGCGAAAAATCTTAAAATCTGCTGGTTTTGTTTCTGTTGGAAGTTTGTGGTAGAAGAATCTCCCATAGGTATTGATAAATTCTGAAAGTATCAAAGAATGCAAAACAGGACTGGCGTAAAATGTAAATTTTGATACTACTTATTAATAACTCAACTGATATTTATTGAAGAATTCTGGGAACTATAAAAATATAAGTTTCCGGGTGCAATAATGGACATCTTTAAAATAGAAGCTGTTCGAGAGATGCGTTACGATAGGCATCATTCGATTGACGTTGACTGGTGGAATCAAAACAAGCTTAGAGATTCTAAAATTCTGGTTGCCCTCTCGGGTGCTTTGGGGAACGAGGTACTAAAGAATCTTGCAATGCTCCCGGTGTGGGAAATATTACCATTATTGATTTTGATACGGTATCAATTACTAACCTTACACGCTCTGTTTTATTCCGAGAATTGGATGTTGGCTTGTCTAAAGTAGAAGTTGCTCGCAAAAAGGCTTTAGAAATCAATCCAGAGATAAATATTCAAGCAATTCACGGCGATTTGGAATTTGATCTTGGTATAGGAGATGTTAGCGATCGCGAAGCGCATGCCCGAAGGGCTTATCGCCATTTAATCATTGGTTGTCTTGATAGCGTTAATGCTCGTTGGGCTATTAATCAGCTGTCTGTGCGGGAATTCCTTGGATGAATGGGGGTATTGCTGTAACTGAAGGGGAAATAAGTTTTTTTATCTAATGAATTTACTGCTTGTTACGAATGCAGCATTTCCAAGCAAATGTGGCAGCGACGTAATCAGCGATATTCCTGTCAGGGGATGAAACGGAATGTACCTGAAACTGCAATGCCAACTACAGCAACAATTGCTTCAATGGTGGGAGCAATGCAGGTGCAGCAAGCTATGCATGTATTTGCACGGTAAACCAGGTTTGCTGAATCCAGGAGAAAAAATATTTTTGGGTTTAAATCCTTGGATGACTTTCAAAGTGCAAATTCAAACGACTTGAGGATTGTATTGCTCATGAGATGAATATTGAACCAAAAATATGTGTCAAATATGATGCGAGTTTAAAGGTTCAAGAATTTCTCAAGCATTTGGATAACTGTGGATTTTATCAACCAATTTTGCGTTTGAGAAATGAAGTTATTACAGAAATGCAATGTCTCAATCCAGATTGTGGTTATCAAGAGCAAGTTAATACCCCTTTGCTATGACGGGTACCCTGCCAAATTTTTTCTCCTAAAAAAATTTGGCAGGGAGCCCTTGACTCTATTAGGAATGACATTAGTTACTATTTGGGTGAGGAGGCAGAGCGTGTTAAACCTATTGTGTTTGAGCCAATGTTGTTGATGAAATAATTTTTTTTGGGTTAATAGTTTCATGGTAATAATCGCCAGGGGTTTGCAACCCCTGGCTAATAGCAAGAGTCATCTTTAGATGACTGGTGAAAGTATTTAAATTTATTTTTCATAGATTTAAAATATAATTTTTTAGAATAATTTACGGTTAATAGTTTTTTTATATAAGAGAAAAATGAGTGATATTTTGCAAGCGGCAACAAAATTTTGAAGTCGTTATTGTAGAACAATATTTAGCCATTGGTGAATCTTGGTTACAACCTGAAATTTTGTTAAACTTTGAAGCTAACTGTAGAGAAAACCTTACTGAAGCAGAAAATTTATGAAATCAGAAGCAGGAAAACACATCTCAACAAATTCAATGACAAGATATTAGAACATCGCAACAGCAAAATAATATTCAATGGGTAAATATTCCTCGAAGATAAATATTGTTGTTTTTCAATTTAATCTCCCATTCTTAGTCCATTTCAATGAACTTCAACTATTAGCCTGGGAATGCAATTCCCAGGTGGTTGTTGATGCTAATCAAAAAGACCAGATGTAACGACAATCATAAGGTATATCATAAATTACTAATTACCGCTGCAACAATTTCCTCCGCAAACTATCCAAAGCATTACAAGCGCTAAAGTGTCGAATCAAAAATCTACCTCTTACTGGATTAAACCGAAATTCAAAACTTTCAATTTCTTGATTTTCTCCTGCTAAACCCACATAAACCAAACCCACAGGCTTAGTTTCCGTACCTCCCGTAGGTCCAGCAATTCCTGTTATACTTAATCCCCAAGTAGTAGAAAGCTGTTTTCTTACACCCACAGCCATTTGTTCTGCGACGATCGCGCTGACGGCACCATGTTTATTTAAATCTTCTGGGTTAACTCCCAACATCCCAATTTTCACGGAATTATCATAGGAAATTACACCACCCCAAAAGTAATCGGAACTCCCCGAAGTATCCGTTAACATTCCTCCCAAGGTTCCCCCTGTGCATGATTCAGCTACAGAAACTGTTTCCCCAGACTTACGCAATAACTCACCAACTACGGAAGCAAGGGTATCCGAGTCAGCACCAAAATAATCTAAACCGGCAATTTCTTTAATTTGCTTTTCAACTGGTGCAATTAAACTTTCCGCTTCTGCAGAGGAACTCGCTTTAGCAGAAACTCGTAATTTCACCTGTCCTTTGCTGGCATAAGGTGCCACCGTCGGATTGGGTAAATTGAGATAAGCAGACACCTTCTCGGCTAAAGTCGATTCGGGAACATTCCAAAACCTTAACATCCGACTATAAATGATTTGTTTACCCCAACCTTGATTTTTTAGGTAAGGAACGGCCGTTTCTTCCCACATCCGGTGCATTTCTGAAGGTACTCCCGGGAAGGTGAAAATCGTTAAATTAGCGCGGGGTTGCCAAATAATACCCGGTGCGGTACCTTTCGGGTTGGGTAAAATTTCCGCACCTTGGGGAATTAAAGCTTGCTTGCGATTGCTGGCACTCATCACGCGGTTGCGTTTGGCATATTTTTTAGTGATATCCTCAATAATTTCCGAACGTTCAATTAAAGGAGAACCAAAAAAATCCGCAATGGTTTCGCAAGTTAAGTCATCAGGAGTCGGCCCCAAACCACCAGTAAAAATAAGAATTTCTGCTCTTTGAGCCGCAATGTCAATCACCTGCTTAATTCTATCAACATTATCACCAACAACAGTTTGATAGAAATGAGGAATACCTAATTGGGCTAACTGTAGCGCTAGATATTGAGCATTGCTATTAAGAATATCTCCCAATAGCATTTCCGTACCGACACAAATAATTTCTGCACTCATTTTTTGAGAGGGGGAAGAAGGGGAAGAGGGGGAAAAGGGGGACAATCAGATAGAGAGATGGGGAGAAGAAAAAATTTTAACTACCTACTGCCCACCACTAACTAATTCTACATTCTAAATTCTAAATTCTAAATTCCATGTGATTTACCAATAACCCAATGACGACGGAAGAATCAGCCTTAGCTCGTTTTTTCCGTCG